>JAGQSI010000013.1 GCA_020439605.1 Acidimicrobiales bacterium
AGAGGATGTACAGATCATCGGGGGACCATTCGACATCCGGGCGTTGCGGGGATGCAGCTGCCAGTAGATCCTCGTAGTCAACGGCATTGGGTAGCAGGTCATTGCCTGAATCGTCTTGGACCTGAATGAGTAACTCGATGGAGGGAACCTCATCGAGGATCTCAGCGAGGATGGGTGCGAACGCCGAATGAAATACGACAACCTTTGTCTGGGCGTTGTTGAGCAGGTAACTGAGTTCCTCGGCCACATAGCGGTAGTTCACATTGAACGGTGCGCTTCGGGATTTGAACGAGCCGAGCATTGCTTCGAGATATTCGTTGCCGTTGTGAAGATATAGAGCGACGTGGTCCTGGCCTGATTCGTGGCCGGCTAGTTCGTTGCGTTCCTCATGGATTCCTATCCCGCGTTGCAGCAGGGCGTTGGCGAATCTTCTGGAGCGATCTGTCAGCTCTCCGTATGTCCAGCGCCGCTCACCCCAGATGATCGCTGGCCTGTCAGGGTTGGCAGCGGAGATGGCTTCATGGACCTCAGCCAGATTGAACGACATTGACAACTCCAGTCACGGGTACAGGTTGAGTGATGGTAGCTACTCATTCGATCGCTGGTGTTGCGTCCAGATCTGACGAGAGATTTTCCATGACAGCGCAGAGTTCAACATTCGCGGCTGTCCTAGGCACTAACCTGCGCCAGACGGGGCTACCGAGTTATTCGGGTGGAGGGTTTCGAATGAAAGTATCTGAAATCGCAGAAGAGTTCGGTGTGCCGGCCTCTGCCGTGCTGGACCAGTGCCAACGCTTCGGCATAGATGCGCAGTGGGCAGGAGCAGCTCTGTCCGAACGAGATCTTGAGATCTTGCGTTCGGAGATGGGGCTAGAAACCTCAAGTCCGCTCAACAGTGGTCCGCCCATGCCAGAGCGCGCACACAGGCCCTCGCCAGGGCAGGCTCCAGCGCCCGGCGGCCCGTCGCCTGCGTGGGTGGGTGCTGGTGGCGCTCCTCCAACCTCTGTGCTGTCAATGATCGATGAAGTAGAAGATCTGGCAGAGCCGACCGATGACCATGTTGGGGCACCCCCAACAACTGGAGCCGGGGTTGCGTCCACGGGTGGCCCCCTTCAGACCGGGAATTCGCTCGGCTCCTCCAAAGAAACCGTTCCGCCTCGTCCTGGGCGCTCTCCTCTTGAACGCAGATATGAAGGCTCCTTACGCACTGCGATGGGATCCCTATTGCTTGCTGCTGTGAGCCTGGGCGGCGCCGAAATCATTGAGAGTCCGTGGGCTGTTTGGGGTCTATGGGTCATCGGCGGCTGGTGTTTGCTCGTTGCTTTGTGGCATGCCAACTCGGCGCGTCGCCACATAGTTACCCACCCTGAAAAACTCAAAGGCCTTGGGCTGACCGTTGCTTCGATCGTGGTTTCTATCGGCGCCCTGATCATGTTGGGCACGTCGGTGTACGCGGCGGTTGGAGAAACGCCAGCAGCCGATGCTCCCGCCGGCCTCGGTAATCGTGACTCCGTTGGTTACGCCCGTTGGGGATTTCATCGATTTGTTCTGGTGGCCGACAACGGCTGGACAGCGCCTGCCAAGGCGGTTGGAACCTGCTGGAAGGACTCCGAGACATCTAGTCGAGATGTGGATCGCGAGGAGTACGGAACCAACAAGGTCGAATGCCGCAGCGCGCACACGGTTGAGTCAATAGCAGTATTCAATGTTGGACGCGAGTTTGATGCTCCGTATCCCGGCGCAGACGCCCTCAAAGCTGAAGGCGTGAAACGCTGTGGTCCGTTGGCCGAGACCATCTTGAATCCAAAGGACCAGCCGCGTGTCGAGGGAATGCTCGGTGTCGAGATTCCTACGGCCGAAGGCTGGGAAGAAGCAGATCGAGATATTTCATGTGTGCTACTCACACAGCCACGCAAGGGAAAGATCGTTTCGGACGAGGACTAGGTCCGCCCCGCAACGCCTGGCTCAGGACTCCATGGCGGTCCTGGTCGCCCAAGCCAGGTCTGTCTTGCCGGATGGACGCCGCACGATCTGATCAACCACAACCACTCGTCTAGGTACCTTGAAAGCTGCGAGGGCTTCTCGGCAGTGAGCATCGAGCTTGGCGAGATCTATCTCTGATCCGGGACGGGCCGAAACAACTGCGGCGACGCGTTGGCCGAACCTTTCATCGGGGACGGCAACCACCACGGCATCAAACACCTCAGGCAGTTCCTTCAGGGTCAGTTCCACCTCTTCGGCAAACACCTTCTCGCCGCCAGTGTTGATAGACGACGAGCCGCGGCCCAACAGAGTTATGGAGCCATCAGCCTCCACTCTTGCGAGGTCCCCCGGAATGGCCCAGCGTTGGCCGTCCATCTCCACGAACGTCTGGGCGCTTCGCACAGGATCGTTCAGGTATCCGAGAGGGAGTCTTCCCTTCTTGGCGAGACGGCCGATAATGCCACTGCCAGGCGGTGCCGGTCGGCCTGCATCGTCGAGGACCGTTGTGTTCTCATCGACATGAAACCTAGGTAGCCCGCTTTGGGGCTGTCCTGCCCATACGGGCATCTGTCCTTGGCTTCCGGTCTCTGAGGTTCCGTAGCCGTCTACCACCACCACCCACGGGAGACTCATCAAGAGTTCCTCTCTGACCCCTGGAGACAAGGCTGCTCCGCCCGAGAGGATGACTAGTAGATCATCGAGTGCCCAGCGCTCTGGCTGATCGCTGAGCGCTGAAGCCAATGGGCGCCCAAACGCGTCGCCAACTATCGCGAGAGTTGTTACGTGTTCGCTATCGGCAAGGTCCAGTAGGCGCGGAGCGTTGAAAGTGGTGGAGAGATCGATGATCACTGTTCCACCGTTGAGCAATGTGGAAAGAGCCGACCAGTGGGCGGTCCCGTGGGTTAGCGGCGACGCAGGAAGGCAACGCTTTCTTCCGGCTCTCGCATGGTGCACCACCTCTTCGGGGGTAGATACCGGTTCCCCTCCCGGGTTACCCGCTCCAAGTGCAGCAAAAAGCAGGTCCTCATGGCGCCAGACAACTCCTCGTGGCATTCCAGTGGTTCCGCCGGTGTAGAGGACATAGAGGTCTTCGCCGGAACGTTCCCTGATGGGCCGTTGAGCAGAGCTAGAGGCGACAGTCCTTTCGTACTGTTCGCCGCGCTGGAGCCTCTTTATCTCAGGCGTGGCCTGTTGTAGACGGGCCTCGAGTTCTGGGTCATGGATCACAACTCCGACGCTGGCATCGACAAGGACGTGGCGCATCTCGTCGGTTGTGTACCGGGTGTTGACGTTTACCGGCACAGCCTGAATCTTGAACGCAGCGAGCGTTGCTTCTAGGTACTCGTGGCTGTTTCGCATTGCGAGGCCAACGTGGTCGTGTTCACGCACCCCCAATGAAACCAGCGCGTTGGCGAGTCGGTTCACCCGCTCGTCAAGTTGTTGGAACGAGAGTCGCACATCGCCTGCCACGATGGCTTCTCTGTCTCCCACGGCCTCAGCCACGCCTTCGAAAAGGTCGCCGAGATTCCATGTGAGCATCTGGCGAACCTACAGAGCGATGGTACTTGCGAAGAAATCTAGGAACTTCTCAACCATGGTGCACACACTGGTGTTTGTGCGCCACGATGGTGCAATGGCAGGTCCGTCTAGGTCTCGACAGCCTGAGGTCCACTCCTCTGGGCGATCGAACTGGCTTCGCGCTGCTGTGCTCGGAGCAAATGATGGGCTGCTGTCCACCTCAAGTCTGTTGGTGGGCGTTGCCTCCGCATCTGCGTCTCGCACTGCCTTGTTGACCGCTGGTCTGGCTTCGGTTGTGGCTGGGGCTGGCTCGATGGCAACCGGTGAGTACAGTTCGGTTTCCTCGCAGCGCGATGCGGAACGCTCAGATCTGGTGGCCGAGGCTGAGGAGCTGGATGAGGACTGGGAGGCAGAACTCGACGAACTAACTCAGATCTACATTCACCGAGGCCTCGGGCCAGAGCTGGCTCGTGAGGTTGCAACAGAACTAACCCACCATGACGCGCTTGGAGCCCATGCCAGAGATGAACTTGGTATAGATCCTCACAAGCTCGCAAACCCTCTGCAGGCAGCGGCGGTGTCTGCAGCGTCTTTCGTGTTGGGTGCAGCGGTACCGATCATCGTGGTAATGATGGCGTCTCAAACATGGCGAGTGCCTGCTCTGATCATCTCGGCGCTGGTGGGCCTAGGTGGTCTTGGTGCCATCGGGGCGAAGCTTGGTGGCGCGCCTCAAGGACGCGCAGCAATACGCGTTCTGGTCGGTGGCTGTGCAGCTATGGCGTTGGCCTGGGCCGTTGGCCAGATCATGGGAGTGACCGTCACCTGAGCCGCCTACAGGGGCCGCTCGGCGAGGTTCCAGGACCTCGTCATCGATGCTTCGAGGTGACGATAACCTGACGCGGCCCCTGCTACTCGTAGTAGCGGAAGATGATCTCAGACACGCACGAAGGCTTGGAAGCACCCTCAACCTCAAAGGTGAAGGTCATGTACACCTGGGCGCCGCCGGGAATGTCCTCTACCTCGGTGAGCTGCGCGCCGAGGCGAAGCTTGGACCCAACAGGAACAGGCGAGGGGAAGCGAACCTTGGCGCAGCCGTAGTTGACACCCATCTTGATGCCTTCGACGCGCATGATCTGCGGAGCGAGTACCGGGCCGAGAGACAGCGTCAAATAGCCGTGGGCGATCGGCCCGCCGAAGGGGCTTTCAGCCTTGGCGCGCTCTGGGTCCACATGGATCCACTGGTGGTCTCCTGTGGCCTCGGCAAAGGTGTTCACCCGTTCCTGGGTGATCTCCATGTAGTCCGAGTAACCAAGATGTTGTCCAACGAGTTCTTTGAGTCCGGCGATGCCCTGAATCACTGTGGTCATAGTGAAAGCATGGCCTGACACCGCGTCAGATTGCTAACTCGTCAATTGTCACGAAGGCGCCGGCTGAGCTCCTCGAGGCGTGCGCGCTCTGACTTCGAAAGAGATGCAAGCCCTCCCTCACTTATGCGGTCGAGAAGCACATCGAGTTCTGCCTGCTCAAGCGGAGTGGGTCCATTGGAGCTTTGCCACGGCCCAGCAACCACGGTTGGGCGGTTGCTTGTCGAGGCTCCTTTGCGGCCCGGACGCTTTGGCCTCTTGGACTTCTTGGTGCTCGATGCCATGTGCCCATAGGGAGAAGGAGTGGGCCCCGAGAGCCTTGAGATTGTCGGAACGAACCCCAAGCTGTCGGAGAGCAATCCACGCTGACGTGCACCGATGCAACCAACAGCAATCGCCAAGAGCAGCATCCACAGCGATCCCCACGCTCGGGCGCCGAGATCTGACAACACGTTTATACCCACGATCGCCGCCGCTATCACCCAGGCAGGGATGGAGAAGAAGAACGGGGCATTGGGGGTCTCCAGAGCGAAGATCACGAGCATCCCGAGAGACAACAGGTGCAGTCCTGCGGTGCTGACCTCCCACTGGTTGAAGCCTTCATTGCGGAGCCCGGCAAGGGTCACCACGACGGCGGGGAGGATCGTCATGGCGACAATCAGCCATGTGTAGGGCACCCTGCCGAGCTTCTCCTCAACGTTGTGGCCAAAGAACCAGAACACCGCGAGCCCGATGAGAACAAAGAAGTCCGGTACTCCAACCAGTGGCCAAGTGGCGAGACGCCAGATCTCGCCATCTCTGACCAGTTGAGTGTTGAAGGCTGCCTTGAAAACCAGATCTGGACTCAACGCATAGAGGAACATGGAAATGAGTCCGACGCCCACGAGCAGCGCTGTGGTGGTGACATCAATGTTGCCGACCTTGAACCAGCCGTCACGTTGGCGGGGATCAGGCATGGAGAAGGCGTATCGGCCAGACATTCTCTCAACGATATCGGTGTCGCACACTTCGGGGCCTACGGGGTAAGACTCTTGGTGTGAACAGCGGTTTTGCAGGGGTTGTACTAGCGGCGGGGGCAGGAACACGGCTGAGACCCCTGAGCCGCTGGTTGCCCAAGGCAATGTGCCCCGTGGCCAACCGAGCGTTGGTGGACCATGGGATAGAGCGGATCTCGGCTCTGTGCGATCAGGTAGCTGTGAATCTTCATTATGGGGCCGAAGTGTTGGATCGTCATCTCGGCAGTGAGATTCATCGTTCCTTCGAACGTCGCGAAGCGCTCGGAACAGCGGGAGCCATCGGGGCGCTGGCGGACTGGATAGATGGACGCCCTGTCCTTGTGACCAACGCGGATGGATGGTTGGGGCCAGGATCTGAAGAGGCAGTTGTGGCGTTGGTGAATGGATGGGACGGCGAAAGGTACCGGCTCATGTGCGTTCGAGATGAGACGCGAGAAGATTTCGACGGGTTGCGATACTGCGGGGTGTCGCTCATGTCCTGGGACCATGCGAGGAGGCTGTTACCACAGCCCAGTGGCCTCTATGAGGTGGCGTGGCGAGACGCTCTTGGGGCGGGGAGGGTTGACCTGTTCGAGGTTGACGTTGACTTCGTGGATTGCGGCACTGCGAGCGACTATCTGAGCGCCAACATGCGAGCCAACTCCGGGCTTTCGGTGGTGGATCCCAACACCCGAATCGAATCGGGTGCCATCGTGGAAAGGTCTGTTGTGTGGGGTGGCTCAACAGTGCGAGCCGGTGAGGTTCTAAGAGATGCCATCCGTACACCTCATGGAACCGTGCTCGTCAGGTAGATCAATCGGATCTAGCCGAGTTGAACCGGCGTTGAACCTTGGTTGGCACGCAACTGCCCGCACGCCGCGTCAATCTCGGTGCCCCTGGTTCTTCGGATGGTTGCGTTGATGCCCAGACGTTCGAGCGTGTCGGCGAAGGTTCGCACCCGACCCGGCGGAGTTCCGCGAACCATGTAGCCGGGAGTTGGGTTGAGCGGTATGAGGTTCACATGAGCCCGCAATGGTCGGGCATAGTCCGCTAGCTCTTGAGCGTGGCGATCGGTGTCGTTGACCCCATCTATTAGGGCCCACTCAAATGAAAGTCTTCTGTGCGTGGCCTCTACATAGGCATGGCACGCGTCCGCTAGTTCATCTAGCGGGTAGCGACGGTTGATGGGAACCAACTCATCTCGCTCTTGATCGTTGGCCAGATGTAGGGAGACCGCGAGATTCACAGGAAGTGCTTCGGTTGTGAGACGTCGTATCCCAGGCACAATGCCCACCGTTGAGATCGTGATGTGACGAGCCCCGATCCCGAGGTCGTCGTGGATGCGTTCCACGGATCGCCAGGTGCGTTCGTAGTTGGCGAATGGTTCTCCCATACCCATGAACACGATGTTGGAGAGACGCCGTCCCGACTTTGAGGCGGTTCTGCTGGCAACCGCCACCTGTTCGACGATCTCGCCGACGCTGAGATGGCGATCGAAGCCGGCTTGGCCCGTTGCGCAGAAACTGCACGCCATTGCACAACCAGCTTGTGATGAGACACAAACGGTTGATCGCTCCGGGTAGTGCATGAGGACGGTCTCAACCTGTTTGGCGTCGTGAAGGTTCCACAGCCACTTGATCGTCTGTCCGTCGTCGCTGATCGACTCTGCCGCTTTGTTGAGAGCCGCTGGAAGTTTGGTGTTGACCATCGAACGCAAGACCTTTGGCACATTCGACCAGTCATCGGGTTCGGTGCAATGGCTATAGAGACCCTCCCATACCTGTGTGACGCGGTAGGAGGGTTCTCCGGCGAGTACCTCGCCTAGATCTTCTCGATCGAGGTCGTAGCGAGTTTGGTGGGTCATCGGTAGATCCTGCGGAGTTTGACGATCTCGAAGCCGAGGGACTCATAGAGGTTAAGTGCCGCTTTGTTGTCCGCCTCAACCCACAACATCGCGTTCGAGATCTCCATGTCCGACAAATGGTCCAAGCCCGCCAGGACCAAGGCCCGACCGTATCCCTTTGAGTTGTGGGCTGGATCTACGCCGATGACAAAGATCTCACCTAGTGCAGGGTCGGAATCTGTGGCCTTGTGGATTCGGGTCCAACAAGATCCAAGAATGCGATCTGGAGACTCTGGATCGTCCACCACCAAGAACCCGTTGAGATCAACCCAGGGCTCAGCAAGGGTTTCTCCAAGGGTTTCGAGTGTCTGTGAGCCCTGCGATGGATGTGAACTGAACGCCAAGTTGTTCTGTCGAACCCATTTGGTTTCATCGGAGCCGAGGCGAAACGATCGCGTGTCAATGGAGCGAAGACCTTGGCGGCAATCATGGTCTTCGGGAACTGGTAGGGGCCTGCGCATCTGAAAGAGTTCTCGCCAAGGGTGTAACCCCAGCGAATGAGCAACCTTCTTGGGAATGTGGGGGTCCGTTGAACGCTCGCTGTCCCAGCTCAGCTCGATGCCATTCGGGCCTAGGTCTGTGACCACCATCTCGATTGTTGTGGGGGTGGTCATGGATCCAACGCTACCTGCACAATCACCTCGTTATGCCTTGAGCGCCGCCGACCGAAAAGCCCTGCTTTTGGCCCGGAGTCTCTGGGAAAGTACGAGCTTTCACACTTATGTGACAAAGGTCATAGCAATTTGGGACGTAAATCCCTTCAAATGACACACTTAGGTCATTGAATGTGGCTATATTGGTCTCAGACCAGGTACCCGCCACCTGGTCCCTCGCGACGCCGGGATCCGCCGCCTGGTGTCGCTGCATCGCCGCCCTTCGGGGCGGCGATGCTGTTTTTTCCCCGAAGGTGATCCAGACTTTCGCAATGACGATCTCCTTGGACTCGCAGCTTTCTGCCCTGAACGCATCGATCGAGGAGCTCGCAGCTCGTTCGGCGGTTCTCGCTAATACCCTTGAGGAGGCGCATGAGGCCGAGGCATGCACCGCTCTGTTTGAGGTTGAGCGTTCGTTACGAATGGCATCGCGATCAGCGGATCGCGCCAGAAGAGCGCTGTCCAAATGAGCCGATCCCATTTGGGGTGCTCTGTGTGGGAGAAACCCACTTAGGGCAATGCTGTAGTGCCCATTAGCCTGCGAATCGTGCTCAACCGACTTGACCTGCGTGGCGCAGGCAACAACCTGAGGGGAAAACTCCCTCGTCCACACCAGGCAGCCGAAGGCCCGATAGAGGCGGTCAAGGAGATCCTCGCAGCAGTTAGCGAACGTGGCGATGATGCAGTGCGAGAATTCACCGAGCGATTTGATGGGGTCTCGCCACAGTCTCTGAGGGTGAGCGAGGCCGAGTTGGAAGCAGCAGCGGCCAACGTCGATCCACAACTGCGTGCGGCGCTTGAGGCAGCGGCAGAAGCAATACGGGACTTTCACCTCCAACAGGTTGTTGGTAGCCACACCTATGAGCGAGACGGAATTGTGATCGAGGGTCGCAAGATCCCCGTAGATCGCGCTGGTTGCTACGTGCCGGGCGGTCGTGCCATCTATCCAAGTACGGTGCTCATGACCGCCATTCCGGCCAAGGTTGCCGGGGTGGGTCAGGTTGTGTTGTGCGTGCCACCGGACTCAACGGGCCATGTCCCAGCGCCAACGTTGGCCGCTGCTGCAATAGCGGGAGTGGACGAGGTATATGCCATCGGCGGGGCACAGGCCATTGGGGCCATGGCCTACGGAACCGAATCGATAGAACCAGTAGATGTGATTGTTGGGCCGGGCAACATCTTTGTGGCCTTGGCCAAGCGAGAGGTTGCCGGGCTGGTTGGGGTTCCGTCCTCGTTCCCTGGTCCATCTGAGGTGGTGGTGATTGCAGACGCCAGTGCGCCAGCCGAATTCGCTGCAGTGGATGTGATCCTTCAAGCAGAACATGGCCCCGGTGGACTGGCATGGCTGATCAGTTGGGACGAGGCTGCACTCGATTCGATATGCGCCGAGATCGAGTCCCAGGTTTCTACGGCGCCGCGTAGAGAAGACATTGAGTCCACCTTTGCCCAAGGTGGATATGGCGTGCTCGTGGATTCCCCCGAGCAGGCAGTGGCAGTGGCCAACACCATTGCCCCAGAACACCTCGAGATCATTACAGAAGACCCACAGAGCCTCGTGGACCAGGTGCGCCATGCTGGTGCGGTTTTCTGCGGCCCGTGGGCACCAGCCTCGATTGGGGATTACATGGCGGGACCCAGCCACGTCCTACCAACAGATGGAACCGCTAGGTTCGGATCCGCTCTCACGGTTGCGGATTTCCAGAAGGACGTTCACGTCATCACGATCAGTCGAGATGGCCTGGAGAATGCGGCGCCAACAGTCGCTGCTATCGCCGAGGCAGAGGGGCTATCGGCTCATGCTGACTCCGTGCTCAAGAGAATGAGTGCCCGACCATGACCGTTCGTCGCGTTGAGGCGCGAGAAGACATCGCGATCATGTCTGGCTACCACTCGCCACAAGTTGATGTAGAGGTTCGACTCAACACCAACGAGTCCCCATTGGCGCCCCCCGCCGGATTCGTCGATGCTGTTGCGAGTGCCGCCCGAGATATCCAATGGCACCGTTACCCGGATCGCCTCGCATCAGAACTTCGTACGCGACTTGCCGATCTTCACGGCGTCGAGCCATCGCAGGTCTTCGTGGCCAACGGTTCCAACGAGGTGCTTCAGACCCTCACATTGGCCTATGGCGGGCCGGGGCGCTCGGTTGCTGTGTTCGAACCCACCTATGCCATGCACTCGCAGATCGCTCGTGTCGCAGGCTCAGAGGTGATCCAGGGAGCTAGAGGCGAAGATCTGTCCTTGGATCTGGGTGAGGTTGGCTCGGTTGTGAGCACAGCGCGCCCTTCGATCACCTATCTCTGTTCTCCCAACAATCCAACAGGCATGGTCGAAACGCCAGAGACTGTAAAGACGGTCCTGGAGATGGTTGCCGACATTGGTGGACTGCTGGTTGTGGACGAGGCATATGGCCAGTTCGCTCCATGGTCAGCGTTGGAACTCATCTCGGAGGACACGCCGTTGGTTGTGACTCGAACCTTCTCCAAGACCTGGTCCATGGCCGCTGCACGATTGGGGTATCTGATCGGACCGAGTTGGTTGGTGGCCGAGCTGGACAAGGTCGTATTGCCATATCATCTCGACTCGCTCAAACAGGCCGCTGGACTCGCCGCACTCGACTTTGTTGGTGACATGGAAAATCGGGTTTCGATCCTCAACGAGGAGCGTGGTCGCCTCGACGTAGCTCTACATGAGTTGCCCTGTGAGCTATGGCCGTCGTCGGCCAACTTCATTTTGTTCAGACCGTTGAACAAGGACGCTGACACCGTCTGGAAAGAACTCGTCGAGCGTTCAGTGCTGGTAAGAAACTGCTCAGGGTGGCCAGGTTTGGAAGGCTGTTTGAGAGTCACCATCGGAACCACACAAGAAGATGACCGTTTCCTAGCTGCCCTTCGGGAGATATTGGTATGACACGCGCTGCTAAAAAACAACGAACCACCAAAGAGACCTCGATCGCCATTTCGTTGGACGTTGATGGGCCAACCGGAGTGGTGGCGGTGAACACCGGGCTTCCCTTCTTTGATCACATGCTCGATCAGATCGGACGCCATGGCGGTTTTGACCTGAGCATCGAGGCCACCGGTGACCTGCACGTCGATGGCCACCACACGGTGGAAGACACAGGCATCTTGCTCGGTGAGGTGTTTCGTGAGGCACTCGGGGACAAGGCAGGAGTCAGACGATTCGCGTCCGGGCTGTTCCCACTGGATGAGGCGCTGATCGAAGTTGCCCTTGACCTTTCAGGGCGTCCCTATTTCGTCTACGACGTTCCCTTTGGTGAGGTCCTTCCGTTGGGGGATCCGCCATTCAACCCGGAGATGGCAGAACATTTCTGGCAGTCCTTCGCCACATCCTCGGGAATCACGTTGCACGTTTCCAAGCGAGCAGGAGTCAATACTCATCACGTGATCGAGGCCAGCTTCAAAGGCGTAGCTAGGTGTCTACGAGATGCAGTGCGAGTCGAGGGAAGTGCAGTCCCGTCGACAAAGGGACAACTGTGACCCTCATAGCTGTCCTCGACTACGGCATCGGCAACCTCAGGTCCGCCCAAAAAGCTTTGGAACATGTGGGCGCAGATGCCCGCCTAACAGCCGACCATGGCTTGATCGCAGACGCAGCGGGAGTTGTTCTACCAGGCGTGGGTGCATTTGGCCCGTGCATGGACGCTCTTGGAGATGCAGGTCTGAGAGACATTGCATACGAGGCTGCATCAGCGGCCGCCGAGGGAAATGGCCGGCCCTTTCTCGGTGTGTGCGTTGGAATGCAGATGCTCTTCGATGGATCCGACGAGACACCTGATGCCCAGGGTCTGGGAGTCCTGCCGGGGCGCTCAACCTTGCTGCCAGACAGCGTCAAGCGTCCCCAGATGCAGTGGAACGTCGTGGATTGGACCACGGGGTCCCGCCTCGCCGAAGCTCAACCAGACCCATGTTGGATGTACTTCGTGCATTCGTTCGCTGTTGTTGCGTCGCAGGACTCCGATGTGGCTGCCACCTGCAGTTATGGGCGCCCTGACGTTGCCGCAGCAGTGGAGCGTGGAGTGTTGTGGGCAACACAGTTCCATCCTGAGAAGTCTTCGCGAAACGGTCTGGCACTGCTGGACAATTTCCTCAACGCCTGCGCCTGAACAGTTGTAGGGTTGCGACATGAAGCCGGTGCGCACAGTACTGGTAGGGATCTTGTCCCTTGGTGTCATGATCCCTGGCTGCTCATGTGATGTCACCGCGTCCAATTCTGGGTGCCGGGATTCGTCGGAACGGTTGGTAAAGGCTGCTGCTCAAGGCGATCTTGACGTTGTGTTGAGCGAATTGGCCAGCGGTACCTCACCAGACGTTGTTGACGACAGCGGCAACCGGGCTCTGACCTGTGCCGGGCCTGCTGGTCGAGTCGAGATCGTGGAGGAATTGCTGAAAGCGGGAGCGGACCCGAACGTGACATCCAGAGACGGAGACACCGCAACCACCGATGCCATTCGATTCTGTCGAAGTGAAGTGCTTGGCTTGCTCCTCGATGCTGGCGCAGATCCAGACATTGGCTCACACGGGAACGCTCCAGTGACCCAAGCGGTTGATCGTGGAGCTGTCGAATCCGTGGACATGCTCATCGCCCACAACGCGGATATGTCGAAGCTGGGCCGCCAGACCCTGAACGACTTGTCGGATCAGGAAAGCACCTCACCGTGTCCTGTGCCCACCGCTCAAGGTCGTTCTGAGTCATTGCTGAAGTTAGGCGAAGCCGGCGCAGATCCATCAACCGTGCTCTCGCTGGCTGCGTGGTGGGATCTTCCCAAGCCCCTCAGTGATGCGTTGAAGCGAGGAGCGGACCCAGATGAGGGAGAATTGATTGCTGATCTTGGGAGCTTCTCGTGTGATAGCTCAATCCCAATTGAAGACCTACAGTCGAAACCCTCGGGCAGTGCGGCTGGGTCCACAACCGCGGTTGCGGTAACCACCACAATCGCGCGTCCGGTGGCTGGCGTGAACAGATGCGCCCCGATCGTTGGGTTGATGCGCTTGGCCTTCGGAGATGAGGCCGCTCTAGCAGGTGGCCTCGTCACCGCCACCGGTAGCACCGAGGCGGGGCAGGCTACGGAGCCGCCAACCCCGTTGCGCTCTCCGCCACTGATCGATCTTGCATGGTGGGGCGATGTTGAGTCCGTGAGATTGATGCTCGATAACGGAGCAAACATGTACGTAGAAGGGGAGCGTGGGCTCACCCCACTTCATGCCGCTGCAGCAGTTGGACAGGTGGAGGTGGTTCAGTTCTTGCTGGATAAGGGCGCCAGCGGGGTGTCAATGCCAGGGATTCCAAAGCCGTCCGAGTTGGCCCGCCGTGGGGGACATCTGGAACTGGCAGAGACTTTGAATGCCACTGGATCCTAGGAACTCCAACGTTATTGGCTGACCAGATCGAAATGCTTTTGGGGTGTGAACCCTCGCCCGCGACAATGCAGGGCATGGATCTATACCCGGCGATTGACCTTCGAGGCGGCCAGTGTGTGCGCCTATACCAGGGCGACTTCGCCAAGGAGACCGTGTACGGCGACGATCCAGTGGCCCAAGCTCTTCTCTTTGCCGACGCAGGAGCACCCTGGATCCACGTGGTGGACCTAGACGCAGCGCGCACCGGAGAACCGACCAATCGCCCAGTAATCGAGGCAATTGCTTCGGCGGTAGGCGTACCGATCCAGACCGGAGGAGGCGTCCGAGACGACGCCAGCGCAACAGCGTTGCTAGAGGCTGGGGTTGCGAGGGTTGTCATAGGAACCGCAGCACTCGACAACCCTGACTGGGCGCGTTCTCTAGCCGAGCGATATCCGGGAAAGGTGGCGCTTGGCCTTGACGTGCGAGGCCGTGAGGTTTCGGTACGAGGGTGGACCGAGGGGTCGGGACGGCTGGTTACAGATGTGGTCTCGGAGATGGAAGACGCTGGCTTCGCTGCGCTCATCGTCACTCAAATAGACGTGGACGGAGTGGGTACCGGGCCAGATATTGCGCTCTACGACGAATTGCTCGCCAATACCGAGATCCCATTGATTGCTTCAGGCGGTGTTGGAAGCGCCGAGCACCTGCGCAGCCTTTCGACTCTCTGGGACGAAACCACTCCGTTGGCGGGAACGATCGTGGGCAAGGCGCTATACGACGGTTCCATCACCATCGATGATGCGTTGGCTGCGGCCAGAACAAACTGAGTAGGGGACCTCGACAGATATGCAAACCGCCAGAGTTATTCCCTGTCTCGATGTAACAGCCGGACGAGTGGTCAAAGGCGTGAACTTCGTGGACCTTCGCGACGCTGGAGATCCCGTTGAGCTTGCCGCTAGATACGACGCCGAAGGCGCAGACGAGCTGGTGTTCTTGGACATCACTGCGAGTTCCGATGCCAGAAACACAATGGTGGACGTGGTGGCGAGAACAGCCGAAGAGGTCTTTATCCCGCTGACCGTTGGCGGAGGAATCAGAACAGTTGATGACGCACGCACCATGCTGCGCGCTGGGGCAGACAAGGTGTCACTGAATACCGCAGCGATAGATCGCCCCGAGGTGATCTCAGAAGTGGCCTCCGAGTTCGGTACACAGTGCGCTGTTGTGGCGATAGATGCCAGGAGACGAGACGCGTCGGTTCCAAGCCAGGGCTGGGGGGTTTTCACCCATGGAGGAAGAAACCCAACTCAACTCGACGCCATCGAATGGGCGGTACAAGCCGTGGCTAGAGGCGCTGGCGAGATCCTTCTCACATCCATGGATCGAGATGGAACCCGCGATGGTTTCGATCTTGAGCTCACCAACGCCATCAGCAGTGCGCTCAACGTGCCGGTTATCGCCAGCGGAGGAGTGGGCAAGCTCTCACACCTGGTGGACGGGGTGATCAAAGGTGGTGCAGACGCAGTACTGGCAGCCTCCATTTTTCACTTCGGTGAATACAGCGTGGCCGAGGCCAAGCAGGAGATGGCAGCGGCTGGGATCGCGGTGAGGCCGGCATGACCGATACCGTCAAAGACGTGAGCGACGACGCACAAGCAGCCACCGAGGTAGAAATCGAGGACAAGCCCGAAGCCAAGCAGCGGACCTTCGCGGCATCGAGACAGGACAAGTTGCCCGTCAAGATGATGTCTGATCGCATCTTGGTGGACCTCGAAGCAGACGGTGAACGGCGCTCCACCGGTGGCATCTTGATTCCCGCGACTGCCCAGATCAGTCGCCGCTTGGCGTGGGGCGAAGTGGTTGCGGTCGGGCCCAACGTGCGAGCCATGGAAGTTGGCGATCAGGTCCTTTTCAACCCCGAGGACCGCTACGAGGTCGAGGTGCGTGGCAGCGACTACCTCATCCTCAGAGAGCGTGACATTCACGCTGTTGCATCCAAACGACTAGAGGAAGGCTCAACAGGGCTCTACCTCTAAGAGGACCCTACGATCTGACTATGCCTGCAGTTACCCCCATCAATATCAACGATGAAGAACTAGCCACCGTGAAATACGACGCGGACGGACTCGTTCCAGCAATCGTGCAGGAGCAAGGCACTGGCGAAGTGCTGATGATGGCCTGGATGAATGAGACCACCTTGCGTCGCACCCTCGAAGAAGGCCGCACCGTTTTTTGGAGCCGTTCTCGTCAAGAAGAGTGGCGCAAGGGCGACACCTCTGGGGATCGTCAATTCATCAGAGAGGCCTTCTACGACTGCGACGGCGACACATTGCTGTTCATCGTCGAACAAGAAGGCAAAGGCGCTTGCCACACCGGTGAGAAGACCTGCTTCTATCGACGCTTTGGTTCGTGAGGGCGCGGTGACCA
>JAGQSI010000139.1 GCA_020439605.1 Acidimicrobiales bacterium
GAACTGATTTTCTCTGACGCCCTGTACCGTTGCGATCTGTGACTGCACACCTACCCGTTGAAACTGGCCAGGTGCCGGAACCAGACACTGGGCTCAGATTGCTCAGTGTCCATGCTCATCCAGATGACGAGGCATCAAAGGGTGCGTCTACCGTTGCGAAATATGTGGCCGAAGGGGTTGAGGCAACTCTGGTGTGCTGCACGGGTGGTGAGGCGGGTGACATCATCAACCCTGCGATGCAACGTCCCGATGTGCAAGCCAATCTCGCTGATGTTCGCAGAGCCGAACTAGACGAATCCGCCAAGGTGATCGGGTTCAGCGAAGTTGTCATGCTCGGCTATCGAGACAGCGGGATGCCCGACAGCGAAGCCAATGGCGATCCCCGGTGCTTTGCCCGCGCCGAAGCTAGCGAAGCTGTTGGGCGCCTTGTTTCGATCATTCGACGAGTCCGGCCTCACGTGATCATCACCTACGGCGACGAGCAGTCCGGGTATCCCCATCCTGATCATCTGCAGGTTCACGATGTTTCGCTGCCGGCGTGGCATGCCGCTGGTGACCCGAGTGCTTTCCCAGAAGCAGGCGCTCCATGGACTCCTTCCAAGCTTTACTACTCGGCTTGGACTCGGGCTCGATTCATTGCGCTGCACGAAGCTTTCTTGGCTAAGGGTATTGAATCTCCTTTCGATCAGAAGTGGTTTGATCGCCCATCGCAAGATGATCGGGTCACCACTCGGGTTGATATCACTGGTCTTTATCCGGTTCGCTCGGCTGCTCTTAGGGCTCACGCCACTCAGATCGATCCCAATGAGAAGTTCTGGTTTGGTCTGCCAGACGACGTGATTGAGGCGTCGTATCCGTGGGAAGACTTTGAACTAGCGGAGTCTCGTGTGCCCACGAGCCTGCCGGAGACCGATCTATTTGCTGGCCTACGAGGCCACGAAAAGTTTCAAGGGGACGAGAACTGATGGTTGTTTTTGCATCCGAGCAGTGGGCAGAAAATCCGATTGATCCGCTGGCTGAGGCGTTTGGAGCGTCTGGTGGTTCGGTGAGGATTGGCCGCTCGATCACTGGCGGGCCCGATGGCGAAGTGCGTTGGACCGCAGTGGTGGCTAACGGCTCAGTGACCTATCTGGGTGGTGTACATGACGACGTGGATGTCACGTTCACGGACAAGGCCAAGGTTGCCACCTCGATTCTCCAGGGAGAGTTCAGTCCCAATACTGGCTTCATGCGGGGCCAGACCAAAGTGAGCGGACCAACGTCCACATTGTTGGCTGTGTTGGCGGCCGGCAGCGGTGACGCCTACGAGGCTGCGCGCAAACGTGCCTTGGACCAAGCCGGTCTGTGACAGCCGTCTAGAGCGTCTAGCGAGCTAGAGCGAGCGTTGCAGCTCTCGAAGTTCGCGAAAGCCCACTACCACTGCGCCTGAGCGTTCGAGTTGGCGTCTCAAGGTTGTGTCGAAACACATGAGATGGTGGTCGTCTACGCGTTGTGCCCAGTGGTCATCGAATGCCCGTTGTTCCGGGGTGTCGATGCTGGGACGGCAGTGAAGCTCGGTTACTCCTGGCTCCAGTTCGTCAAGAGCATCGGTGATGGCCAGTCTTGATCCAACTGTTGGCACGTAGGCAAAGCGGTCTGGGACCAGGATCGACTCCTCGCTCGCGAGAGCTCGGAACGGGAACCCGATTGAACGTTCAGCGGTCGAATCCGGAAGCCGAATTGGCAGATTGAACTCGATCGCTAGATCCAGGTAGGCGTCGAAGAACTCGGGGCGATGGGTGAGTGCCCCAAGGTGGGAGTTGAGGTGGGTCACATCAAAGCCCCACAGAATTGCCCGTTCCACCTGGGCGCGCAGTTCCCGACGTAGCTCGTCGAGGTCTGCGTGCTCCCACATGTCGTGGACCGTTCTTGGAAAGCCACCGTCGCCGTCCAGCAGGGATGGGGCGTGGGTGATTGGCCCCCAGCGGTAGCGGTCGTGCTCGGCGTTGAGAGTCAGGTGGACTCCGACATCTTCGCCTCGGTGGCGTGATGATGCTTCGCGTGCCCATGGTGCTGGCACCATTAGCGACGCACTGCTTACGAGACCGTCTCGGAGCGCCTCGTAGACACCGACATTTGTGGCGTGGCTCAGACCAAGACCGTCCGCGCTGATGATGAGCACCTTCGCGTCCGGTTTGCGGCCGAGACGGTGGGCTAGGCGTTCGCCGAGTTCGGACATTGCCAAGAACGCTACCCGTGGAAATGGTCATGGCGGACATGTTCCCCACATTCCTTTTTTCTCTGCCTTGGCTTCGGCTCGGGCTGCGGAGAGTTCTGAGCGTCTCGCAAAGTTGGGTTTGATGAACAAGGTGTCGGCGAAACCGTCTCTCAGCAGACTGGCGTTCACGAACTTGCCGTCGCTGAGCCACGCGTAGACCAATAGGCGGCCGTAGCGGTCCCGAGCCTGTTCGTCGCGTTGAAGGAGGATCTCAGTGCCTGGCGACAGGAGTTCCTTGGTGCGCTTTGAGGCTTCTGGTCCGAAACATTCAACGGGACTGTTGGGCTTGACCGTTTCCGGGGTATCGATCCCCAAGAGACGAAGCCTTTCGATGTTGGATCCGATCCGGGCCTCCACGGTGTCTCCATCGATCACCTTGAGAACTTGGGCCTGAGCGCCCATCTGCCCATCGGATCCGGGAATCTCAACCTGCTTTGTAGAGTTGGGTTCGCTGCATCCAGCTAGGGGGACAGCCATCATTAGAAGGCCACAGAAGCCAACTCTGAGATGGCGTGTGACAGCGCAGTAGTGCAGAGCGCGACGTTTCAACGTTCGCCTCCATGTATTGGGAGTTCGAGTTGGCGGCGCAGGTCCGCGAGTGGGCGGTTCTAGACCGCAAGTTGGCGGCGCAGAGCCGCGAAGTGGAGGGCGCTAAAGCCGCTCGATGATGGTGCCGGTGCCGAGCCCCCCGCCACAGCACATGGATATGAGAGCGTACCTTCCCCCGGTGCGCTCGAGTTCGTAGAGGGCCTTGGTGATCAAGATGGCGCCGGTTGCGCCTAGTGGATGGCCCAAGGCGATGGCTCCACCGTTTGGATTGACACGCTCCATTGGAACATCAAGCTCCTTGGCCCAAGCCAGCACTACTGATGCGAATGCTTCGTTGATCTCGAATACGTCTATGTCTGAGATGGACAACCCGGTCCTGCTCAACAGGCGACGTGTCGCGTCGATTGGGCCGGTGAGCATCAAAACCGGGTCCACTCCAACCAGGCAGGTATCGACCACACGCGCCCGCGGGCGCGTTCCGAGGGTTTCTGCCCGCTCGGGAGTCATCATCAACAAGGCTGCTGCACCATCTGAGATCTGCGACGACGATCCCGCGGTATGGACACCATCTTCTCGGGCTACTGCTTTGAGAGACTGGAGTTTCTCCAGGGTTGTCTCTCGAAGCCCTTCGTCGCGATTGACCAGGTGAGTGGTCCCGGTGGGCTTGGCGTCATCATCTAGGTCTGGGGCATCGACAGGCACGATCTGGGTGTCGAAGCGGCCCTGTTCCCATGCCGCAGCAGCAAGTTGCTGGGATCTGAGACCAAACTCGTCTCCGTCTTGGCGAGTAATGGACCATTTGTCCGCAATACGTTCCGCCCCTTCGAACTGGGAGGTGAACTCGTAACGGGAGAAATAGGACTTGGGGATGGGTCGGCCGTAATCGCCTTTGGCGTTGGAGCCGATTGGCACGCGACTCATGGACTCAACCCCGCACGCCACAGCCACGTCTACAACCCCACCCGCTACCAAAGCAGTGGCCAGGCCGGTGGCCTGCTGGGAGGAACCGCATTGGGTATCGACAGTGGTGGCGGCCGTTTCCATGGGTAGCCCAGCGGTGAGCCATGCGGTGCGGGCAATGTCGAAAGCCTGAGCGCCGATCTGGCTCACGCAGCCCGCAACCACCTGTTCTACCTCGGTGGGATCAACCCCGGCGCGCTCAATCACCTCTCGCTGAGCAACAGCGAGCAGGTCTGCCGGATGCATGCTGGACAGACCGCCATTGCGTTTCCCAACAGGAGTGCGCACGGCTTCAACTATCACTACCTCAGACATGGGAGCAGCGTAGATCTATTGAACGGCGAGCGCGGGCGCCTAAGCGGCCGAGCGCCTATGTCCGTGCCCGGACTGATCTGGGTGGTGCGGGTGATCTGGGTGATCCCCGTCATCGGGTCGGTGACCAGCAAGTGCAGCGCGAGCCGAAGCGAGACCGCTTCGACCGGCTTGCTTGGTCTTTTCGTCTAGATGCCAGTCCTTTCGGGCTGGGATGAGCTTTAACTGTCGTGCCATACCTTCATTCTCCCCAGGGGGTATGACAACGAAGCCCAATCAGAGCTCGAACTGCACCGATACCCGCTCAGCAGTGATCGGATTGACCATCTCCGAAATGATTTCTTGGTGTCGGGGATTGTCCCGGTAGCTCAAGTACCCCGCAGCATCGCCAAACGTTGCGCTCACAGCGAAATCCCATGACGCAGCGTTGGCACCAACATCTCGGCCCAACTCGTAGGTCAGAACCTCACCGAGGCTCGCCCCCAATTCGGCCAAGGCATCACGAAGCGCCTCCACCGAAGCGGGATCCACATCGTCCACGAACTTGAAGCACACCACATGTCGAATTGCCATCGCCGAACCTTACCCACCACGTCGTCGGCTCCGAGCGGCCAGTGCGTTGCGATGCGAGGACGTCTTCCGCCACGGCCAAGTGCCACGACCAGGGGGTACGGCCTAGGGTCACAGGCGTGGATGCCCAACAGTTCCTCGGCCTCACGCCGTCTCACAATCCTTACCGCTGGCACCTTGAGGTCAACAAAGGTCTTTCGACAGCAGGTGGCTTCCTCTTCGGTGGCTGCGGGCTCGGTGCTGCGATCGGTG
>JAGQSI010000140.1 GCA_020439605.1 Acidimicrobiales bacterium
GACGTCGCCACACTGCCCCATCGCTGCTTACAGCATTGGTTCCACGGCTCTGGCCATACAACCCCACCCCGAGTTCACGCCGTTGGTTTCCAAGGGCCTGCTGGAGATTCGCAGGCCGATTATCGGTGACGAGATCGTCGATGCCGCAGAGGCTTCGCTGGCATCAGAACCCGACAATGAGGCCTTCGGAAACTGGATGATTTCATTCCTACGCGAGGCAATACGCTCCGATCGGCCATGATGGTAGGAAGATCTACCGCGTAGGAGCACAAAATGAGTGGCGACATACTGGTCGGAATCGATGGTTCTGAGAACTCTGCGAGGGCGCTGCAGTGGGCCATCGAGGAGGCGAAGATCCGAGGATCTCGGGTCCGTGCAGTGCTCACCTGGTCCTACATGGGCCAGGCCGACAGCGCGCTTGGCGTAGGCACTACTCAACCCGATGCAGAAGAGGCGCTTGCCGACCTCGTATCTGCTACTGCTGGCGATGATCTCTCCATTATCGATCAGGTAACGGTCAATGACCTGCCTGTCGATGGACTACTCGAGCAGGCCAAGACCGCTTCACTGGTGGTCGTGGGCAGCCGTGGCCGTGGCGGCCTCAAGGGGCTCCTGCTCGGATCAACCAGCCGAACCATCGTCGAGCGCTCACCGGTACCTGTCGTGGTCGTGCCGCTTCGCGACTAACCAGGCGTCGCCGCACTCGGACGTCTCTCGCCAGCAATGGCAATAACTCTTCTCATCCACCTACTGGTGGGCACAGCTCTCATTGGTGCGAACAGTCGCGTCAAGCCTTCGATGGCTTGGATCGGCGCGCTCGCGCCTGCATCGGCACTCGTGTGGCTGAGCACTCAACGTTCAACCATTTTCAGCGGGCCCGATGAATATGGAGCTGCCACGCAAAGAGTGGAATGGGTAGGCCAACTAGGGCTGGGGTTTGACCTGCGCCTCGACGGCTTCACCGCACTAATGGTGTTACTCGTCGCTGGGGTCGGCGTTCTTGTCTTCGCCTATTCGGCCAACTATTTCTCGGCCACGACGCCAAATCTGGGCCGACTCCTCGGGCTACTGGTTCTCTTTGCCGGCTCCATGCTGGGGTTGGTCTTCGCCGACAACCTCTTGGTGCTTTACGGCTTTTGGGAACTCACCTCTGTCACTTCATTTCTGTTAATCGGCAATCGTCACGTCTTGCCTGAAGCACGAGCAGCCGCGATTCATGCGTTCCTCGTGACTGGACTGGGCGCACTCGTGATGCTCGGCGGCTTCATACTCCTGGGCCAAAGCGCTGGCACCTACAGGATCAGCGAGATCTTGTCGTCTCCTCCAACGGGAGCGCTCGTCGGTCCAGCTGTGGCACTCATTTTGGTGGGGATCTTCACGAAGTCAGCCCAGGTACCTTTCCATGCATGGCTCCCCGGCGCCATGGTGGCACCAACGCCCATCAGCGCCTACCTCCACTCCGCAACGATGGTGAAGGCCGGGGTCTACCTGTTGGCACGCCTCGCCCCCGCCTTCGCTGGCTCCATTGGTTGGTGGCGCCCTGTTGTGGTCGGCGTTGGGATAGCCACGTTGATCCATGGCGGTACCAGAGCTCTTCGCCACCATGACCTGAAACTGTTGCTGGCCCACGGCACCATCAGCCAGCTCGGCCTGATGGTGGCGTTGTTCGGCCTGGCCACCCCGGAAGCGTCGGCAGCTGGAGCGGTGGTGTTGTTGGCCCACGGTGCGTTCAAGGCCGCGGCGTTCATGGTGGTTGGAGTGGTGGATCACCAGTACGGGACCAGAGATCTGAGATGTCTGCCCCGCCCCGACCAGAGTTGGGCAGTGGTGAGCGCTGTCACGGTCATCGCAGGTCTATCCATGGCTGGATTGCCGCCGATGCTCGGTTTCGTCTCGAAGGAAGCAGCCCTTGAGGCGTTTCATCATGAAGGCGGGCCCAACACGTGGCTGGTGCTCGCTCTCATCGCTGTTGGATCGGCGTTCACTGTTGCCTACAGCATCCGATTCGTGTGGGGATACTTCGGTCTGGGCGCTACCGAGCCAGTCGAGATGACTCCGCGGTCCGCAAAACCTTCTTTCGGGTTCGTGGCGCCGAGCGCGCTACTGGGTGTGCTCACAGTCGTGGTCGGGTTGGCTCCACAATTGCTGGACTCGTTGGATTCGGCAGCCGAGTTCGCCCTACATCCGCGCCCTCACGGTGTCCATCTCGCTCTATGGCACGGATTCAACACAGCCCTGAAGCTCACCATCGTCGCTGCTGCTGGCGGCATTGTGCTGTTCACCTTCCGCAATCGGGTCCGCACCGTTTTGTCGGCCGGGCGTAGCCTGCCGGACTCCGGCGACGTCTACGTCGGCGCAATCCGTGGACTCAACAAGGTCGCCGATACTGTCACCGGACGGCTACAAACCGGCTCTTTGCCGTGGTATTCAGGCGTTGTGCTCGCTACTGCGTCAATTGTTCCCCTTTGGGCATTGAGCACAGGCGCCGTCGAGTTCGAACGGCCCGAGACCATCGAGTCACCAGCCCACATAGCGGTAGCCGCAGTGCTGATCGGGGCATCGCTGGGGGCATGTGCGGTTCGCCGAAGGTTCTCAGCCGCACTGTTCCTCGGAGTGGTCGGCTACTCCATGGCAGCTCTATTCGTGGTACAGGGAGCCCCTGATCTCGCACTTACTCAGGTCGCCATCGAGACGTTGACCACAGTGTTGTTCGTGCTGGTGCTGCGGCGCCTTCCGGATCGTTTCGGATGGTCCGGGGACCTCGATTCCGGTGAGGCTGCCACAAGTTCGCCGATGAATCGTCATCAGCGCGCTATTCGGCTCGCGGTGGCGGCACTGGTAGGGATATCGGTATTCGTATTCGCTCTGGCGGTCTCCAACGGTCCACCGGTACCAACAACTGTTTCTGACGAAATGGTTGAACGAGCCCTGCCCGACGGACACGGTCACAACGTTGTCAACGTGATCTTGGTGGACATCCGAGGGTTCGACACCATGGGTGAACTGACCGTGTTGATCTGTGCCTCGATCGGGACCGTGGCACTAGCCCGAGCGGGCAGACGACCAGTGAGCGATGCGTCGAGACGGCGGGGCTTTACCACTCCTAGCGGAGCAGTTTCCCAAGGAGGCCCGACTCCGCTTCCTGCTCAACCCCGCCTACCCCGGATGATCACGCTAGATGTGTCGGTGCGTCTGGTGTTCGCCCTCGTGATGGTGACCTCGGTCTATCTGCTGTTCACCGGCCACAACCAGCCCGGCGGAGGATTCGTGGGCGGCATCGTGGCTGGCGCCGCTGTGGCTCTTCGCTACATTTCGGGCGGAATCGAATCGGTTCGATCGCTAAGCCGTGGTCGCCCGTGGATCGTGATGGGCACCGGCCTTTTGATCTCGGTGGTGACCGCCCTCATCCCACTTGCTGTGGGCGGCGCTGTCCTACAGAGCGACTACCTCAGCATGCACCTGCCGCTGCTCGGATATGTGAAGGTCACCTCGGCCGCGGTGTTTGACCTCGGTGTCTACATCGCTGTGCTCGGGCTCGCACTAATGGTCTTCGAATCCTTCGGCGACGACTCCCCCGCTACGCATGTGTCCGGCCCTGCTTCGCTACCCCATCAAGGGGCAGGCCAATGAACGTAGTTCTCGCCGCTACCGCCGGCTTTCTGTTCGCTGCTGGCACCTATCTGGTCCTTCAACGCAAGCTTTCACGAATCATCATCGGCATTGGGCTCATGGGCCATGGAGCCAACATTTTGCTGGTCAGCTCTGGGCGCAGAGGTACTCCTCCCCTGATCGGCAAAGGGGATCCATCTGATTTCGCGGACCCTCTTCCACAGGCTCTGACCCTCACTGCAATCGTCATCAGTTTCGGAGTCACTGCCTTGTTGCTGGCGTTCGCATATCGCTCATGGCTGCTCACCGCCGATGACGAAGTAGGCGATGACCTAGAGGATCGAGCAATCGCCTTCGAAGGTCGCGACGATCAGGAGATCTCCGACGAACAGGCACGACCCCATCTCGATGCGGATGACATGGCCGAGCCCGACCACATGTTGGACTACGACACCGAAGATTCGATGTCGACCCCCGACGCGGACACGGACGTGGCTGAATGAAGGCGCTACTGGTTCTCCCGATCGTGTTGCCGCTGGCGGGAGCAGCGGTGTCGATTCTCGTCGGAACGTCGAAACGCGCACAACGAGTGGTCGGTATCTCGGTGCTCAGCGTGGTCACAGCCCTGAGCGTCGCGCTACTCATCGAGGTGGACTCGAATGGACCGGTCGTGGTCCAAGCCGGCGGCTGGGATGCTCCTGTCGGTATCACGTTGATAGCGGATCGGCTCTCGGCATTGTTGCTCCTGGTGGCGTCGTCGATGCTTTTGGCCGTGCTGATCTATGCGATTGGACAGCCCGGCGCAGAACGCAGCCACGTCGGTTTTCAGTCCGTATACCTGGTACTAGCGGCCGGGGTAGCAGCAGCGTTTCTCACTGGTGACATGTTCAACCTGTTCGTCGCCATCGAGATGATGCTCACGGCGAGCTACGTCTTGATCACCCTTGGCGGCAAAGCCGAACAAGTCCGCGCCGGCACCACCTATGTCCTGATCAGTTTGTTGGCATCGGTTTTCTTCCTCGTGGCATTGGCCGGCCTCTATGCAGCCACCGGAACCATGAACTTCGCTCACCTGTCGCAGATCGTCCCGACGCTGCCGGCCGGCACGCAAGCCGCTCTAGCTGCGCTGCTGCTGGTGGTGTTCGGCATCAAAGCCGCCTTGTTCCCATTGTTCTTCTGGCTGCCCGACAGTTACCCAACTGCCCCTGCACCGGTTACCGCCATCTTTGCCGGGTTGCTGACAAAGGTCGGTATCTAC
>JAGQSI010000141.1 GCA_020439605.1 Acidimicrobiales bacterium
AGGCCCTCGTAGGTGTCCTTGTAGATGTGCCCGTTGTCGTAGGCGGCCTGCATCAGCGCGGTGACCGCCACCGCGTGGCGGTCCTCGGTGGTGCGGATGAAGTCGTCGTTGCTGATGTCGAGCAACGCCCAGGCCTCGCGGAAGCGGGCGCTGGTGGCGTCGGCGTGCTGTTGGGGCGTGAGTCCCCGCTCCTCGGCCGACCGCTGCACCTTGAGGCCGTGCTCGTCGGTGCCGGTGAGGAAGAAGACGTCCTCGTCGAGCAGTCGATGCCACCGGGCGACGGCGTCGGCGATGACGGTGGTGTAGGCGTGGCCGATGTGAGGGACGTCGTTGACGTAATAGATCGGTGTGGTCAAGAAGTAACGCCCAGGCACCCCTCAACCCTAGCGATACACCTGCCTTGCGCCATACGGCGATAAATCCAAGCGCAAAGACAACGAGTTACCTAGCCTCAAGGCCTAGGTACCGACAACGACCCCGAAAGGTGGAGCCGTCATGTCAGATCAGAACCCACCAACTGATCCCAATCCACAGGTGCCCACCTTTGTGGCGCCACCATCGACTCCTAGCGCCGCTGGTTTCGCTGGCTTCTCCGGCTCTATCGACCCACCGCCCACGTCGCCCCCCACGCCCGGGTTGCCGCCGACTTCTCCACCTCCGCCAGACGATGGGAACCTCAGCGCCGGCGCGAACTCAAAGCCACCAGCCGGCGAGCAAAGACCCCTGCCCACCTTGTTGTCCCAACTCGGCGCAGGCGGCGGGGTGCTCATCGCGCTCGGACTGTTCTTCATCACGTTGGACGAAGGTGCCAACCGTGGAGGCACGATCTTCATCAGTTCGATCTTCGCCCTCGGTGGCGTGGCGCTCATGTTGTGGAACCGAGACCACAAAGCAATCACTGCCGGTGTAGCGCTGAGCGGACTTGCCACGATCCCGCTCATTGGAGCAGTGGTGAACCTGAGCGGCTCGGCCGAAGCGTTTCTCTCGACTCTCACTTCATCGGGCAGCGAGCTTCGCAACAAGCAGATGTCCATGTTGGCGCTTCTGGCCATCATCTGGCTGCTCTGCTACGTGTTGAGCCCGGCTCGGCGTCACGCGTTCTTCCTCGGCGCCGCCCTGTTCGCCATCTGGCTGATCCCCATGACCTTCTTCAGTACCAGCGCCACTACCGAGACACTCGGTTCTTTGTCATCGAGCCTGGACTTCTCCACGGCCACCCCTATTTCACCGTCGGAGTTTGATGAATCGGCCAGCATCGACGATTTCAATGACCTCGATGACCTCGATGACCTCGACAGCACGGGCGGTTTCGATACATCGGGCCTGTTCGACTCGTTGGGTTCGCAAACCCAACCGATCAGGGATCTACCTCGCAAACTCGGTTTCACCTCGATTGCTTTCGGTGCTGCATATCTCGCACTGGCTGGCATGCTCGACAGCCGTGGGGACAAGCGAGCAGCAACCGCGGGATTTGCTGCTGCGATCGTCATCCTCTGGCAGGGACTCGCACTCCTAGGTGGCGACATGTCTGCCACCACGGTTGGAATCCTCGGCATCATCATCGCTGTTGCCGGACTGGCTCTGGGCGTACAAGGTGAGCGACGTTTCACTGCTTGGTCGAGTGTTGCTCTGGGCGTCACATCGATGGTGTCCATCGTGGGAGACCACATGGATGACCCGATCAAGATGGGATACACGTTGGCATTTATCGGCGCATCCGTTGCGTTCGCTGCCTCGCTCATGAACCGTGAGCAGCCCCGACCCATGGCGAGCTCAACGTGGACCCCACCGCCTGGCGCGGCCCCTACACCTGACTCGTCAACGCCTGGCGGATCGCCCCCATCACAACCCCCATCACAACCCCAATGGCCAACCGCTCCGGCAGAGAACCCTTGGGCGCCGCCAACCACTGGAACTAGCGGAGATGACTCTTTGCCTGAGTGAGCACCTCGTCGAACATCTCCGGTGTGAGTTTGCCGGTGAAGGTGTTTTGCTGGCTCACGTGATAGCTGCACAGAACTATCGCACCGTTGGGTGCCTCGACCTCAACGCCATGGCCGAACTTGGGTCGCGGTCGAATGCCTAGGTGTGAGCCAAGTGCCTGATATCCAAACTGCCCGAGCACCAGATACACCTTGGCGTTGGTCAACAGCGCCAGTTCTCGCTCCAGCAAAGGCCTGCAGTTGTCTCGTTCGCTTGTGGTTGGTTTGTTGGCAGGTGGAGCGCACTTGACCGGGGAGGTGATCCAACAGCCGGTCAGTTCCAACCCGTCATCCAAGCTCGTGGAGGTTGGCTGGTTGGCAAAACCTGCCCGATGCAGGGCTGCGTAGAGGAAGTCTCCCGACCGGTCCCCCGTAAACATTCGACCAGTGCGGTTGGCTCCGTGAGCAGCAGGGGCCAGCCCCACAATCACCAGACCTGCGTTGGGATCTCCGAAACCGGGAACCGCTTTGCCCCAGTAGGTCTGGTCCGCGAACGATGCACGCTTGGTAGTCGCAACTTCCCGACGCCACGCAACCAGACGCGGACAAGCCGCACAGGCCACCACGTCATCACGGAGTTGTTCAAACGAATCCATCGTGTGGTCAAGCTAATGGGACATGGCGACAACGCCTCTCTCGGCACTTTGGGCGATAGCGTGAGAATCCCCATGGCTTCATCTCGCACTCCCAAAGCGGCCGCCAAGGCCAAAGCCCAGCCAGCGTCGACGCTGGTGTTGTTGGTCCGTCACGGCCAAACCCCAACCACCGGTACCACGCTTCCCGGGCGCGCAAAAGGGCTACACCTCTCAGAGCTCGGAGTGAGCCAGGCACAAGCAGCAGCGCAACGGATCACGAAACTCACCAACGTTGATGCCGTCTACGCCTCTCCCCTGGAACGCACACGAGAGACCGCTGCCCCCATCGCCAAGGCGCTCGGACTCAAGGTGCTCACCGAGCGCGGCCTTCTCGAGTGCGACTTCGGTGAATGGACCGGCGGATCTCTCGCCAAGCTCCGCAAGACCCCTGAGTGGGCCACTGTTCAGAGCCACCCGAGCGGGTTTCGTTTCCCCGGTGGCGAGTCCTTCGCCGAGATGCAGATTCGCACGACCTCAACGTTGGATCGCTTGGCCCACAACCATCGCGGCCGCACAATTGTTTGTGTCTCTCATGCAGATCCCATCAAGGCTGCACTCGCTCATTCACTTGGCACCCACCTGGATCTGTTTCAGAGAATCGTTGTCTCGCCGTGTTCCATCTCTGCAGTCCTGCTATCTAGCGGAACACCGATCGTGTTGAGCGTGAACTCGACCGGTGACGATCTTTCACGCCTGGTGGTGTCATGACCAGCAAGTCTTTCGACCTAGGCGACGTAGCCATGTTCACGGTTGGCGCAATTGGAGAGCCCGGCCAACGGCTCTTCTACTTCCAGGCTTTTGGCGCTGGAACCGAAGTTTGCATCAAATGCGAAAAGGTCCAAGCCCTCACTCTCGCCACTCAGCTCATGACCGTGATCCCGCCACTGCCAAGCGATGCCGAAGAAGTTGCGCCAGCAGAGGCTCTAGAACCCAATGAGGTGCTGTGGCCCACCGGGTCCATCAACGTGCGTGCCAACAGCCAAGGGACCGTGTTGATTCTTGAGTTCATCGAGTTCACAGACCCCGATGACCTAGACATCGAGCCAGCCACCCTCGAGTTCCGCGTAACCCCCGACCAGATCCGAGCGTTCGTTGCCCAAGCGGGCGTACTCGCCTCTGCCAGCCGGCCGATCTGTCGACTCTGCGAGCACCCGATAGACCCAAGCGGACATGCCTGCCCAAGACTCAACTGATCACTCAGAGGACCTAGAGCTTCTTCGCCATAGCGACCTCGTCATCGTTGGGCAGCTTCGGTGGAGCTCCAACGCCACGTTCCTGTGTGAGCTTTGGCCCCAGGGCACCCGTCCCGACGCTGGCCTGAAGGGTGACGGAAACGAAGAAGAGAACGAAGTCGAAAGTGACGGCAAACGAGACGGCGACAGCAACGACGAGCCGCTTGGGCGGGCCATCTACAAACCACATCGGGGCGAGCAACCACTGTGGGATTTCCCAGATGGTCTCTATCGCCGTGAGGTTGCTGCGTTTGAGTTGGCTCAGGCCATCGGCTGGGATCTCATACCTCCCACCGTCGAGCGAGACGGACCGTTTGGGATCGGCTCGGTGCAATTGTTCATAGACGCAGACTTCTCGCAGCACTATTTCGAGTTACGTGACAGAGCAGAGCTTCACGATCAGCTCAAGCGACTATGCGCGTTTGACTTCGTGGCCAACAGCACCGACCGCAAAGGCGGCCACGTGTTGGTGGACGACGACGGTCACATCTGGGGGATCGACAACGGGCTGTGCCTACACAGCGAGTTCAAGTTGCGCACGGTCATCTGGGACTTCGCCCACGAACCACTAGATATCAGCCTCGTTGAGGATCTCGAACGCTTTGTGGAAAAGCCACTGCCACCTTACCTGGAGAAACTTCTAAATCCGCTTGAGCGCGATGGCTTGTCCGCTCGCGTTCAGGCGCTCATCGCCGGAGGTCATTTCCCCAATGACCCAAGCGGACGACGGGTGCCATGGCCGTTGGTGTGAGCCCGAAGGTGTGAGCCCGAAGGTGTGAGCCCGAAAACTACAAAGGGCCCCGGCTTGCACCGGGACCCCTTGCTCAGTACTTGGCTAGGTGAGCGAAGCTCAGCGGGCCTTGAGAGCCTCGAGAAGCTTCGGCAGCACCTTGTGAACGTCACCGACGATACCAAGGTCTGCAACACCGAAGATCGGGGCCTCAGGGTCCTTGTTGATGGCGATGATGTTCTTCGAGCCCTTCAT
>JAGQSI010000142.1 GCA_020439605.1 Acidimicrobiales bacterium
TCGAAATGATGTGATGGCCGCCTCAGAAGCCCTCGTCGATGTCTTTGTGGCTCATGGGGACCTCGACAAGCCAACCAACGGCAGGCTCAAGTTCGTGGTTCAGGCTTTGGGCGAGGACGGCTTTGTCCAGGCGTGGTGGGAAGCGTTTGGCGAGGCTCGGTTGCGCCCGCACCCAGAGGTCGGTCCCATTGAGATCCTCGATGATTCAGAACGAGCTGCAGTACTGCGTCACCTGCCTGCTGGTGGTTGGTCCGCCGGTGTAAGACCACAGCGTGAGGCCGGCTTGGCCTCGGTGACCATAGAGATCCCGCTCGGAGACATGAACCGTTCAGAACTTCTGCTTCTTGCTGATCTATCGGATGCATACGGTGACGGGTCATTGGTGTTGAGCCGGGACCAGGACATTGTGTTGCGCAATGTCAGGGTCTCCGATGTCAACGAGATCCGACAACGAGTCTCCGTTCGGGGCCTATCCCTACTTGGCGAGGGGTCATCGGCCAACGTTCGGGCATGCGCCGGAGCTTCAGTTTGTGCGGTTGGGATCACCGAAGCGCCCGATGTTGGGCGACTACTCCTCGCATCAAGCGGATTGCGCCGCAACTCGTCGCTGCGGGTGCACATCTCTGGCTGCCCCAACTCGTGTGCACAACATCAGGCCGGCGACATTGGTCTCGCAGGTACAAAGGTGCGCATTGGCGGCGCCACCAGACTCGGCTACCACTTGTTCCTAGGAGCAGATCTCGAACGCCACCTCGTGGGAGAACTAGTTGGTCGCATGGCCGCAGATGATGTCCCGGCGGTGGTCGATGCTGTTGTTGGTCTGTGGGAAGCACTGCGCAGACCGGGAGAGACTCTCTCCGCAACGGTGAGACGCGCTGGGATCGAGGCATTTGCCTCCAACCTCGAAGCTGTTATGGACGAGCGCTGGGCAAGTGGGCCCGAGCCGCCAGAGGATCAGCCAGTCGATGCGCCAGCGCGCCGCAGCGCTGCGTAGCGTTTGGCTCTGCGAATAGTCGATCAGCCCTATCCAAGGAGTGGCCGTGCCTATTTCGATTCCTGAAGCGTTACAAGATGCCGGTCAAGTAGCTGCTGGTAAGGCCGCGGCTAGTAGATCGCTGCCGCGTTACCTGTTCTCGTCGGCGCTCGCGGGTGCCTATGTCGGTATTGCGGTGGTGTTGTTGGTGAGTGTGTCAGCCCCGATGTATCTGGCCGAGTCACCAATGACCAAGCTCGTGCAAGGCTCTGTGTTCGGTATTGCGCTCACCTTGGTTGTGTTTGCTGGAGCGGACCTGTTTACCGGCACCAACATGACGATGCTCCAAGGCTTGCGCCAGCGCACGGTCACCATTGTTGATGTAGGCAAGGTGTGGGGATTGTCGCTGCTTGGCAACCTGATTGGGGCGCTGGGCTTTGCTGGTCTGGTTCATGCTGGGGGAACCATGACCCACGCTCCGGGAGAGAAGCTCGTTGCTTCGATGGTGCAGGCAAAGGGACTAGCGACTGGCCCCCAGTTGTTTGCCAGAGCGGTTCTCTGTAACGCGTTGGTATGTCTCGCCATGTGGATGGCAGCTCGCGCCCAGGGTGATGCCGCAAAGCTGATCGTGTTGTGGTGGGCCTTGCTGGCATTCGTGGCGTCAGGCTTCGAACATTCCATTGCCAATATGACCACCTTCGGGCTGGCGATGTTCCAAGGCCACGCAACCTTTGGAGACCTGATGGCCAACCTGGTGTGGACGGTACCGGGCAACATCGTTGGCGGCGGCCTCATCATTGGGCTGGGTTACTCGTGGCTCGGGTCCCCTGCCCGAAGCGCTGAGGCGACCCTGGTTGGATCGGGGTCAAGCTCTCCTGCCCCTCTCGAAGCTCCGAAATGATGTTCGGTGCCTCGTAATAGCGGATCTCGGGCGTAGTTGGTGAGGGTGGGCACTGGATTTGAGATGAACCTGTAGTGGTTATGGGTGAATAGGAAACCAAAACCACTACAGGTTCGTCCGGGTGACCCCGAAATTTTGTCCGGGTGACCCCGAAATCAGGCGTTGATTCGGTATCCGCGGCGCGCCACGGTGTCCACGAGAGCGTTTGCACTACCGAGGTTCTGACGCAGGCGGCCGATAGTTACCTCAACCACATGAGGATCGCTGCCAGCTCCCCAGATCTGGCGGGCCAGCTCGGCCTTGGACACCACCGCTCCGCCTGCCTCGTGTAACTGCTGGAGCAACTGTTGTTGACGCCTTGGAAGCAGTCTCTCTTGCTCATCCACCATGACCGAGGCTCCTTGAACCCGTACTTTCACGCCGCCGACACTGGCGGTCCATGCAGTTGAGGAAAGTGCCTCTGTCAACACCTTGACCATGGACCCGAGACGGAAACGCTGTGGCTGGACAATAGAAACCATGCCAGCCGCTTGTGCAGTCTCGGTGCATGCCGGGCCAACGGATCCAAGTAGGAGGTTTGGGTCGGTCAACCCCTCAAGGATCGCCTCGCTGTCATCTCGTTGGTTGGCCAATTCGATCAGATTGGTCAGAGCCGGTGAACTAGTGATGGTTATGGCGTCTAGATCCCGGTTGGCTATCTGGTCCAGAAGTCGATTTGCCGGCCCCCGGTTGGTTGGGAGTTTCCAACGGTAGATAGGTACGTCGATCACCTCGGCGCCGAGATCTCGAAGCTGGCGAGCCAAGTGGTCAACGCCCGAGCCGTCTCGCTGAACCGCGATCCGAACCCCGTTGAGGTCTCGCTGCGAGAGGTAGTTGGCCACGTCATTGGTTCGTTCTCCCTCGGCCTGCCATGACACGTTGAACCCGATGGTGACTGCAGCCCCCGAGGCTTTGGGGCTGCGGCTCACGAGCTCTGCAGACGTCAACGTTGAACGCAGCGAATCGCCAAGGCCCAGTCCGTCTGCGGCCTCAAACCAGGACCTCATGCCAACTCCTGTAGTGGCAACCACCATGTCTGGGGCGCGTTCAAGCAGGCTGCGGGTGGCTTCGCTCAGCTCCGGGCTTTCCCTGAGATTGGATATCTCGATGGTTGGTCCGTGAACGATCGATGCACCACGTCGGGTCAATAGCTCGATCTGCTCGTCGGCACGGCGGTCGCCAGTAACGCCGATGGTGAATCCGCGAAGTGGTGGGGTCATCCAATCAAGTGTTGCCTAGGCCTGTTTCGGCAGTGTCACAGGCCGATGACGTCTCGAATGGATTTCAGCAGGTCATCGTAGGAATCGAGCGCTGGAAGCTGGGGGAATTCGCGCTGCACATTCTCGGGGCTGTGGAACAAGAAGCCGGCGTCTGCGGCTAGGAGCATGGTCGTGTCGTTGTAGGAATCGCCGGCAGCGACCACCTTGAAGTTGAGGCCCTGAAGTGCTTCTACAGCGTTTTTCTTTGGGTCTGTCATGCGGAGCTTGTAACCCGTAATTCGGTCGTCCTCGACGATCAGCCTGTGACACCAGATGGCCGGCCAACCCAGTTGGGCCATCAGTGGTTGGGCGAACTGCTCGAAGGTGTCCGACAAAATGACGAGCTGGGTTTCTTGACGCAACTCGTCGAGGAACTTCTTTGCGCCCGGTAAAGGTTCAAGCGAAGCGATCACGTCTTGGACCAGAGACATGGTCAAACCGTGGTCCGCCAAGATGTCCAAGCGGTACTGCATCAACACGTCGTAGTCCGGCTCGTCTCGGGTAGTTCGGCGCAGGGCCTCGATCCCGGTGCGGTCCGCTACAGCAATCCAGATCTCTGGGACCAGAACTCCTTCTAGATCCAGACATACGATTGATTGGCGATCAGAGTTGTCGGTCACGGTCAATAGCATCGCTCATGAGACCATCCGCGGTAGTAGTCGGGCCGCCGAGTTCCCATTGCAGGTTCTGTTTCGCTACGCTGTCCAACGTCTCGGAGCACAGGGTGCTCGCGAGGCAAAGGGTTTTCATTTACCCACTGGCGAAGCACCGGTGCGAGTCGACAGGTTCGGCTACGCAGCCTCCAAGCCGTGGGGACTCCACATGTATCGACAAGCTCTTGAAGGAGCCAAGCGATGGTCCATTCTGGTGAAGCAACGGAAGCAGTGTGCCAATGAGCGGCTTTGATATGTCCATCCTCGAAGGCAAGGACCGTTCCGAACTTGCCGCCATCGCAGAGCAGTTGGGCCAGAAGCCATCGGCTCGGATGAAGAAGTCAGACATTGCCGAACTCATCAAGGAGTTGGTGGGGGCGGCCCCAGCCTCGCAAGGCACAACCGACAAATCCGACGAGAAAGCCAGCCAAGCTCAGGCTGGATCCGGTGACGACGACAAGAGCGACGCCTCAGAGTCCTCCGGGGCTAGTCCCGAAGTACCCTCAACGCAGGCAAAGCCTGTCTCCTCCAAGTCTGAGGCGCCCAGCTCACAGCCCGATGCTGACAAGGTTGGGTCCAGTGACAACGCCTCGGAGTCGCCAAGCGAGGGCAATGGCGCAACTGCAGAATCGGGTGGGGATTCTGCGGAAGAATCTGGCGGTGAGTCGCCTGCGGACGGTGATGGGGTCGAGCCGGGTAACCGCCGTCGGCGTCGTCGTGGTCGTGAACGCGGTCGCGAAGAGAACGAGCCTCTGCCCGAGCCAGTAGAGGTTCAGGGCATGGTTGAACTACGCGACGAGGGCTATGGCTTCTTGCGCCTCGAGGGCTATCTGCCTTCTCGCGATGACGCCTACGTTTCGATGCGCCAGACCCGCCAGTTCGGCCTGCGCACGGGAGACATCGTCAGGGGAAAGAGCAGAGGGGCCAATCGCAACGAGCGCAACCCCGCGCTTTTGCAGGTTGATGAGGTAAACGGATTTCAGGCCCACAA
>JAGQSI010000143.1 GCA_020439605.1 Acidimicrobiales bacterium
CATCACGGTTGGTTGCGGCAACCTTGCCCTCATAGCCCGAGGCCAAAATGTTGTGAAGACTCACGAAGCCAAACTTGCCCGGATGGCTAGAGGCCCCCGCTACCACCACTCCACGTGGTTCGAACAGCGCTCGAAATCCTTCTGAAGATGGCTTGTTCTGCACAGTCGGAGCACCCCGGCCATCACGAGCAGGTGTAGAACCACTAGCGCCTGCGGTGTCTTCAGCCAGTTCGTTGGCGCCTTGTTCTACCAACGCGTCTACTGCGATGGGACGTCCGTTGACCACGATCAACGGGTTGATATCGACCGAGACAACTTCAGGCTCGCTTGTTGCCACATCTGACAGCGCAACAATCAATGCCGCCAGAGCGTCTCTGTCGATCGCCGGCTCACCCCGAAACTCCCCAAGTAGAGCCTGGGTCTGGAGGTCATCGATCATCTCGTGGGCATCGATCAAAGACACTGGAACCGGCCGTATCGAGACGTCACCGATGGCCTCAGCGAAGATTCCCCCGATCCCCACCATCACGGTCTTGGCAAACTGCGGGTCCGTTGCTATTCCAGCAATCAGTTCTCGATTACCTCGAAGCATCGGGGCAACCAGAAGATCTACCTCTCCATCCTCTGGTGTTGCAGCATCCAACAACTCCTGGGCTGCTATCTCAACCGCCTCGCTAGTGGCTAGCCCAAGCCTGACCAGACCACGTTCGGTCTTATGAGCAATGGCGTCGCCGTTGAGTTTCAGCACTACCGGTAGACCCAGATCAGCCGCTGCTCCGAGCGCTTCTTCGCTGGAGCCAGCGCGACGCTCAGGAGCAAAGACAACTCCGTAGCGCGCCAACAGAGACTTTGAGTTCGCTTCGCTAAGGGTGTGTCCAGACATGGCCTGCGAGCCTAACTAGCCGCTAGGGCCAAATAGCGGAATCGTTCACGGAGCGGTTGGAGACAAGGCGACGTGAAACAGATTGCGAACATGTTGGAGTCGCGCTTCAAGTGCTTCTGGAGACATTGGGTCGCCGTCTAGAAGGCTGGCCAGGAACTTCGTCTCGCTGAAGTAGCCGAACATGATCGAATAGCCCGTGATCAACAGTTGTTCGGTATCCACCCGCCGGAAGCGACCAGCAGCGATCTCGTTTTCGAACCAGCCCATTGCCCGTTGCAGAAATGGCCGAAGGGCAGCACCAAGGTCAATTCCTAGATTGGCACCATCGTCGAGGGCTTCCCTACTGATAATTCGAACGAACTCCGGGTTTTCCTGGAAGAACCTGAAGCCCGTAGTTATGACCAGGTCAACCTTCTGCCAGCCTTCCAGGCCTCGACCAACAGCCTCTTCGACTCTCACGGACCATTGCGCCAACGAGATGGTGAAAAGCTCGGTGTAGACCGCTTCCTTTGAGGGGAAATGGTGCAGGAGGCTGGGCCTACGGATACCCACAGCCTCCGCTATTTCGTTGAGTGAGGTCCCCTCATATCCATGTTCTGCGAAACAGCGGCGTGCTTCCAGCAAGATCGCATCACGGGTAGAGAGGCCTGGGTCTGTTGAGGCCACAGACAAACCCTAGGCCACCCAGTGCGGTTTACCGATGACCACCTTGTGCCCGGTACGGTCATTCATATGGAAATTGTGGCTGCAGTATTCATCGAGAACATCGAACTTCGCTCCGTTGAAGGTCCCTCCACCCGCATAGATCTAACCGGTGTGCACTTCTCGATGGCGGCACCCTCGCCAGTTCCAACATCGATCGAGCCTCACCTGCTGGTGCTGGTGCGTTGCAGCCCTGAGGCTTCGGGTACCGGAGCGCTCGAGACCGTGTTTCGACGTGACGGTGAACAGATCGCCCGCAACGTTCAGCCGTTACAGGTTGAGCCGGGCAAGTTTGCCTACCGGTTGGTACGAGCGGAACTCGCTTTCGAGGACTACGGAACTATCGAGGCTGAGGTCCGCATAGATATGGGTCCAGTAGTCACGGTTCCATTCACTCTTCTAGAACCGGTCTGAGCACAAGCCCCGTGGCTAGAGCGCGGTGGAAGGATCCAGGCTGAGAGCCTTTTTCTCCATGAACGCGTCTACACCTTCTGGGCCCAGCTCTCGACCGAGCCCAGAGTTCTTGTAACCGCCAAAAGGAGCACCGAAAGCCATCCCGAAATGGTTGACGGTGATGGTGCCGGTGCGCACCTGCTTGGCGATGTCTGTGGCCAATTGCGAATCCGCACTCCACACCGAACCGCATAGGCCATAGGGCGAGTCATTGGCGATCGACACAGCATTTTCGATGCCGTCGAAGGGGATTACCGACAACACTGGTCCGAAGATCTCTTCTTGAGCGATCGTCATCTTGTTATCGACATCTCCAAATACTGTTGGCTCCACGAACCAGCCGGAGTCGAGCCCCGCTGGCCGAGCGCCACCAGTGGTTACCCGTGCACCTTCGGAAATACCTTGGTCGATGAGACCAAGCACTCTTTCTCGCTGACGTTTGGCCACGAGCGGACCGATCTGAGTGCCCGGATCCATTGGGTCACCAACCACAAGTTCCGACACCGCAGTTGTAAAGGCGTCCAGAACTTCCGCGTAGCGCTCGCGTGACGCCAGGATCCGGGTCTGCGCCACGCAGGCCTGGCCGTTGTTCATGGTGCCGGCGTCCACCAACTGCGGAACCACCGTTGCAAGGTCTGCATCGTCGAGAATGATCGCTGCAGACTTTCCTCCGAGTTCCAACGTGACCGGGCGCAGTAACTTGCCGCAGGCCGCGCCGATCGCCATTCCAGCAGCGGTTGAGCCGGTGAAGGTCACCTTGTCCACCAGTGGATGGGTAACCAGATACTCCCCTACCTCTCGCCCTGCTGGGACAATGCTCAACACCCCCTTCGGCAATCCGGCTTCTTCAAGAATTTCGGCGAGAACATAGGCATCGAGCGGGGTTTCAGGTGCAGGTTTGAGAACAACCGTGCAACCGGCCACGATCGCCGGAGCAACCTTCATGACGGCCTCGAACAGTGGGACGTTCCATGGCACGATCGCCCCAACTACCCCCATGGCCTCCTTGCGCACCATCACCGGACCGAACATGCCGGCACGAATTTCCTCGGTCGCATAGGTATCTGCAAGGCCGGCATAGAAGTCCAGGATCATGCTGGGTGCCAGAACCTGACCAAACATTCCCCAACCCGACGGGCTACCCATCTGGGTGGAGATGAGTCCGGTCAGTTCATCCATACGCGCCTGGATCAGTTCAGATGCCTTGGCCAAGATTGCACAGCGTTGCGCCACAGGGAGACTCGACCAGTCCGTTGTATCGAAACAGCGCCGAGCAGCGTCCACCGCAGCGTCAATATCCGCTTCGGTTCCCTCCGGCACCCTGCCCATCACCTGCTCGGTGAAAGGGTTGATCACGTCAATGGTGTTGGATCCAGATGGAGCCACCAACTCTCCGCCAATGTAGAGACGATCATGAACAATCACGCAGGGACCCCCTAGGCCGTTATAGCTAGCGAGAGGATATCCGACCTGACGCCGCGTCAGAAACTGGCAATTGGTCGATCGGCAGAATGTCCATGGGCTCAAGTTGGGTAGGGTGAGTGGTCCCTCCTACCCGATTAGAACTTTTCAGAAATGACAACTGACGCCCTCGAACTTCGCGCCATCAACACCATTCGTGCCCTTTCAATGGACATGCCCCAAAAGGCCAATAGCGGCCACCAGGGCACTGCCATGGCTCTGGCCCCTCTTGCGCACGTGCTTTGGACCCGCATCATGAACTATGACGCCTCGAGTCCAGACTGGTTCGACAGGGATCGCTTGGTCCTTTCTGCTGGCCACGCGTCAGTGCTGCTCTACTCGATGCTTCATCTGACCGGTTACGAGTTGAGCCTTGAGGATCTAGAGGATTTCCGCCAATGGGGATCTCTAACACCCGGACACCCCGAGTACGGCCACACCCCAGGGGTGGAGGTCACCACCGGACCACTCGGCCAAGGGGTAGCCAACGCTGTGGGCATTGCGATGGCAGAGGCTCATTTGCGTTCACGCCTTGGCACAGATCTCTGCGACCACTTCACATTTGTGATCTGCGGTGACGGAGACCTATCCGAGGGTATTTCCCACGAAGCCGCCTCGCTTGCAGGCCATCTTGGACTCGGCAAGCTCATCTACATCTACGACGACAACCACATCACCATCGATGGCCCAACAGAATTGGCGCTCAGCGACGACGCTCCACAGCGTTTCGAATCATATGGATGGCACGTCCAGGACATAGGCGAATCAGCCAACGATCTCGACACCCTCGAGAGCTCAATTCGAGCGGCCATGGCAGTAACCGACAAACCATCACTCGTGGTGGTGCGCAGCCACATCGCATATCCGTCGCCCAACCTCACCGACTCCCCGTCGGCTCATGGCAAAGCGTTCAGCGACGACGAGATCGCCCTCACCAAACAAGAGATGGGCCTGGATCCAACCAAAACCTTCCAGATAGACGATGAGGTTGGCGCTCTTTATCGTGACGCCGGGTCGCGCGGCTCAGCCAGACGAGAGCAATGGCAGACCTACAAGGACAACTACTCGGGCGATGTGGCCGAGTTGGAAGCAATCTTGAATTCTTCCGGTCTTGAGAACTGGCAGGACGCGCTTCCCACCTGGCAGCCGGGCGACAAGATCGCAACGCGTGTAGCAAGCGGAAAGTGTTTCGAGGCTCTTACTGCAAGCGTTCCCGGTCTTCTTGGTGGCGGAGCAGATCTTTCGGGCAACACCGGTACCCTTCTCAAAGGCGCCACCCAGTT
>JAGQSI010000144.1 GCA_020439605.1 Acidimicrobiales bacterium
CTTCGGCGTAACCGATGAGTGCAACTGCGTCTGGCTCTGACTGAACGACCTTCTCAACCTCGGCGTCGATACCGGTTCCGCTCAGGTCATAGGTGACGTTCTCCACCACCTCTGCACCGCCATCTTTGAGAGCGGGCGCAAGGTAACGGACAAAGCCAGTGCCGTAGTCGGAGTTCTGAGCGATGATCGCAACGTTGACGTGGCCGTCATCTGAGATGACCTTGGCAAGCGCCTGCGCCTGAAGATCATCCACCGGAGGCGTCCGGAAGTAGAGCCCCTTGTCTGCCCACTGCGTCAGGTCCGATCCGGTATTGGACGGCGAGCACTGAGCTGTGCCGGAACTCACTACCGAGTCGATAATGGACTTGGTAGTTCCCGAGGCGGCCGCACCCAAGATGAGGTCTACCCCTTCGTTGTTGATGAGTTCCTCAGCACCGGTGAGTGCCAGGTCATCGTCAGCAGCGCCACCGTCATCTTTGACGATGTACTTGACGTCTTTGCCCAACACGCCACCAGCGGCGTTGATGTCCTCAACGGCCATTGCGCCGCCCTGGATCATGGCTGGTCCGAGTGCGGAGAGGTTGCCGGACTGGGGAAGTACAGCGCCGATAACCAGCTCGCCGTCACCTTCCTTACGTCCGCCGTTGTCTTCTGGCGCAGTAGCGGTGCTTTCTGGCCCCTCTTCGGCCACCGTGGTGGTGGTCTTGGCAGTTTCTTTCGATGTGTCCTTCGAGCCAGAGTCGCTGTCGCTACTACAAGCCCCAAGGAACAACGCCCCTACCGCGGCAAGAGCCGCAATACGCGCTGCGGTGCTAGTCCGTTGCATATACCTATCCCCTTTATGGTCCGAATGCTTCGGTGAACTTACGTTAGGCGTTTCTGGGGAACTTTGCTGATGAAAGTGGCGATACGGTTCTAGTCATGACCCAATCACGGCTGTACTTCCGCCAGATCCTCTCAGGTATGGACATTGCTGAGGACAATCCGATCGCCCAACAGATGGTGAACTTCATCTATCTGATCGGAGACCGCGAAACCGGTGAGGCGGTAGTGGTGGACCCCGCATATGACCCGCAAGCCATCCTGGATCTCGTAGAAGCAGACGGCATGCGTCTAGTTGGCGCCCTCGGAACCCACTTCCACGCCGATCATGTTGGAGGCAACCTCTTCGGTCATGAGATCGTCGGGATTGCCGAATTGCTTGAACTGGCCAACGTGCCCATCCATCTTCAATCCGAGGAGGTGGACTGGGTTACGAGAACCACCGGGGTGAGCGAAGACCACCTTGTTGGCCATACCAGTGGCGACACTGTGATGGTTGGTGAAATCCCGATCACGTTGATCCACACCCCGGGGCACACACCTGGAAGCCAATGCTTCTTGGTCGATGGAAGACTGGTGGCAGGCGACACCCTGTTTCTCAACGGATGTGGCCGAACAGACCTTCCAGGCTCGGACCCTGAGCAGATGTACTACAGCTTGACACAGCGGCTTGGCGCGGTGCCTGACGACACAATCCTCTACCCAGGGCACCTGTATTCAGAGAAACCGTCTGCCACCATGGCTGAAACTCGCAGCCGTAACATGGTGTTCAGGCCTGATTCCCTTGAGCAGTGGCTGATGATGTTCAGCTGAGCTCTGCGTTAGCGTTTGGCGGCGCCGACTCACCCTTTGATCCGGGCGGATCAATATGGAACGGAACCGAGGTAACCACGGTGTTGGGTCTTCCGCGTAGGCGGGTTCGCAAGATGAGCGCGCTCTGGTTGTGCAACACCTTCTGCCACCAGTGTTCGAGCGAGAACTCAGGCACGATCACAGTTACGAAGTCGTCGGGATGGGTTGCATCCAACTCATCCACAAACTCAAGAATCGGTCGCGAAAGCTCGCGATAAGGCGAATAGAGCGTTCGCAGCTCAACCGGAATGGAGTGATCCTCCCACTGTTTGGTGATGCGATCCTGCTCTTCACCGTTGGAGACAACCGAAACCGCAATGAGGCGATCCGGGTTCAACGAACGGGCATATGCAATAGCGGTGAGCGAACCTCTGGTGATCTTGCCCACCAACACGACCACCGTGTTGGTTCTACGGCGTACCTTCTCGCCGGGCTGAGCCGACATGCGGACATCAATTCGTTCGTAGTGGCGGTGAATCCTCCGGAAGAACAACACAATCAGCGGGATAACCACTACTGGGATCCAAGCACCTTCGGTGAACTTGGAAACGATGACGACGCTCAACACGATCGTGGTCATGGTGCAACCAAGAACATTGATGTAGAGACCACGTCTCCAGTTCTTCTCTCGCAGTTTCAGATGGTGCTTGCACATTCCGAACTGGCTCAAGGTGAAGCCGGTGAACACACCCACCGCATACAACGGGATGAGAGCACTGACATCTGCCCTGAAAACCACGATGAGCAGCGCTGCCATTCCAGCGAGAATCAATACCCCGTTGGAGAAGACCAAGCGGTCGCCACGATTGCCCAACTGCCTTGGAAGGTAGCCATCTCGGGCGATGATCGAGCTGAGTCGAGGGAAATCCGCGTAGGCGGTATTGGCCGCAAGGATCAAGATCGCAAACGTTGCGAATTGCAAGGCGTAGTAGATGATGGTCCCCCGCCCGAATACTGCGCCGCCCATCTGCGAGAGCACCGTTTCACTGTGGCTGTAGACCGGGTGCAGGTGGCTAGCCAGATAGCCAACCCCAAGGGTGGACACACCCAAGATGGCGGCCATCATCATCAAGGTTCGCGATGCGTTGCGAGATTCTGGCTTACGAAACGCCGGCACCCCGTTGGAGATGGCCTCCACACCGGACAACACAACCGCGCCAGAGGAGAAGGCTCTCAGAAGAAGAAACAGGGTGATGTTGTGCGTTAGTTCCTTGGCGGCAACCCCCTGGGAATGGAGGAACTCCTCCGCCTTCTCAGGAGCACCTTCAATCTGTCCGAGATGACCAACATTCACCTTGTAGATGCCATAGGCAATAAGCGCCCCCAGCAAAACGGTGTAGGCGTAGGTGGGATACGCGAAAATCCGGCCCGATTCCTTGACGCCACGCAGATTGGCGAGAGTCATGAGCACCACAAAGAACAGAGCAAGGCCAACTCGAAGCACACGGTCATCCGCGAAGTGAAACGCTGAGCCAATCGCCAACACACCGGACGAAACCGACACCGCAACCGTCAAGGTGTAATCAACCAACAACGCAGCACCTGCCACGAGCGCAGATGTCTGGTTGATGTTCTCGCGGCTCACCACATATGCGCCACCGCCGTCGGGGTAGGCGTGAATGGTTTGGCTATAGGAGGTTGCCACCACCGCGAGCAGAAATACCGCAACTATCGCCAGAGGCACCAGGTATCTATGGCTGTCAGGGAACATGACCGCGGCCATCAACACGAAGAGAATCTCTTCAGTCGCGTACGCGGTGGACGAGATCGCATCGGAGGCAAACACAGCCAAAGCTGTTGGCTTCCCAAGGCGCTGATGCTGTTCTTCGCTCGAGGCCAGAGGCTTGCCTACGAGTATGCGCTTGAAGGGCGAAGTCATGAGTCCCCTTCGGGGCCTAAGCGTGCACGGTGGTGCACGACGGCGAGCATCGTAGAACTCAATGCCTATTGCGCGTCAAGACCAAATTTTTCGACGATGATGCACGCCCCTATCCCGCGGGCGTAGGGTGCTCGCTGTCGCCCACCCGGGCCTTCGAAATGAGGTAGTAATCGTGCACGTCGTTGTGGTCGGGTGCGGCCGGGTTGGTTCTGGCCTAGCCCGCATTCTTGAAGAAGGCGGCCACAGCGTGGCCGTGGTCGATCGCCGCTCAAAAGCGTTCTCCAGACTGCCCGAAAACTTCTCGGGCAAAACGGTGGTCGGCGTTGGATTCGACCGAGATCGACTCATCGCCGCGGGTATCGAAGAGGCATCCGCTCTCGCCGCTGTCACCAACGGAGACAACTCCAACATTCTTGTGGCTCGCGTTGCGAGAGAGACCTTCGGGATAGACAACGTTGTGGCGCGCATCTATGACCCGCGCCGAGCAAAGATCTACGAACGACTCGGAGTGCCTACGATTGCCACCGTCGAATGGGCTACCGAGCGGGTACTTCAGCGGATAATGCCAGCTCGTCCAACCGCTGAGTGGATCGATCAGAGCGCGAGCGTTCTTCTCATCGAACGTCCGGTACCGCCACGCTGGGCCGGTCACAAAGTGTCCGAACTGGACCTGCTCGGAGCTGCAAGGACTTCAGCCATCACCAGACTTGGGCAAGGATCGGTTGCTGCACCAGACACCGTTCTGCAAGAAGGCGACATTGTGCACGTAACTATCGATGGCAACTCACTTGACCTGTTCGACCGGCACCTAGCTGGAGAACTCACCGGAGGTACCCACTGATGCGAGTCGTAATTGCTGGCGGCGGAAACGTTGGAACCTTCATTGCCGAGGATCTCGCCAAAGCCGGCCACGAGGTTGTAATCGTGGAAGTGGACGCAGATCGCGTTGCCGAAGCAGAGGCCCAGGGAGAACCCGCTGGGGTTCGCTGGATCGCAGCAGACGGTTGCGAGGTGTCGGAGTTTGCCCGAGCAGATGTGGACAAGGCAGACGTTGTGGCCGCGGTAACCGGCGACGACGAGGACAACCTCGTGGTGTGCCAGATGGCGAAGCACCACTTCGACGTGCCGCGCACCATCGCGCGCGTCAACAACCCGCGCAACGAGGAGCTGTTCCGGCACCTCGGCGTGGACGAGATCATCAGC
>JAGQSI010000145.1 GCA_020439605.1 Acidimicrobiales bacterium
TGCTTGAGAACGGCACCGCTAGCCGCGACGACATCGACACCGCCATGAAGGGCGGCTGCAACTTCCCGATGGGACCGCTTGCTCTGCTCGATCTCGTTGGCCTCGACACGTCGCTTTCGATTCTCGATGCTCTCTACGAAGAGTTCCGTGACCCGAACTACGCAGCCATGCCAGCGCTTCGCCGCATGGTCACCGCCGGCCAGCTCGGACGCAAGTCCGGTGTCGGGTTCTACGACTACCGCAAGTAGGACAGCGCTGGGGACCACCCCTTACGTCAAGCCTCAAAGCCTTTGGGCCGGTTAGCTCGGGCTCGGGCCAAACTAGGTAGCCAATGGCACCGATCGAACCTCCACCATCCCCATGGATCCTGCCGGACCCATCGGGTGGGCCGTCGTTCAACCCAATAACCGTTGGCGCAGACCTTGAAGCTGGGACCCTCCTGAGCGCGTACCGTTCAGGTCTGTTCCCCATGCCAGTAACCAGACGCAAAGTCGGATGGTGGTCCCCCGATCCGCGAGGGATCTTGCCTCTCGGGTCGTTGAAGGTCAGCCGATCTCTTCGCAAGTCGTGCACTCGTTTCGAAATCAGAATCGATACAGCGTTTGAAACTGTGATCGATTCCTGCGCTGATCCCGCTCGGCCGCACGGGTGGATCGACGGCCGTATCCGTGATGCCTACTGCCGTCTCCACGAGTTGGGATGGGCGCATAGCGTCGAGGCCTGGAACGAGGATGGACAGCTAGCGGGAGGACTCTATGGCGTGGCCATCGGAGGCCTGTTTGCTGGCGAATCGATGTTCCATCGTGAGACCGATGCATCCAAGGTGGCACTCGTGGGGCTCGTCGAGGTGCTCAAAACAGGGCCAGCCGCTAGGGAAGGCGTAGCCCTGCTCGATGTCCAATGGAGTACCGAACACCTTGAGTCTCTGGGCACCATCGAGATTCCACGCGACCTGTATCTCGCTCGCCTCGCATTGGCGATTGAGGCACCTCTGCCCTCAGCCTTCGCCTAGAACCTGAGTCCGCTGCCAGTGCTCGGGTCCAGGACGCGGGCTCAGTCATCTCCACGGCGTTGGTTGACCCAATCGAGAATGACCGACTCGAAATCTGCTGGTATCCCGGGTGCGGTGTTCAGGTACTCGCCGTTTGTGGCCACGTGTTTGTCGCACTTGTTGGTCCCGGAGTCCTGGTTCGGATCATCCACACAAAGCTCAAGCGATACCGAACGGCTCGCTGGCCCCTGCGCCTCGATGGCCATGCGCAACGGCCGAGCGTTGCAGACCGCAGAACCCAGCGTCACCGATGTCCCATTGGGTAGCGGACATTTCATGGCCATAGTTCCACAGGTGTTGTTGTCTCCTGAGCTGTAAACCTGCATGATCGGGACACTCAGACGTCCATCAGCCACCAGCAGGTGGGGCTGGTTAGCTGGATTGGCAATGTCGGGGTGAATGCGTTGCATGAAAATGGCAGCGCCTTCGCTCGGGCGAGCACATGGTGACCCCATGGCCACCTGTTCGTTCTCGTAGGCCTGATTCATCACTCCCGCGTCCGCCACCACTCCAGCGGGAACCATGCCTTCTAGCTGCAGGCTCCATGCGACACTGAAAGAACCAGCAGCACCGGCGCTGCCTCCATGGAGGAAGAAGTCATTCGTCGGGTACTTGGCGGTCACAAACGCAATGGCTGCCTTGGTAGCGAGCAGACCGTTGGTTTTCGGTGTAGCACCATTTGTGAGGTTGGGATTGTTCGGGTCCGTGTTGTTGACTCCGCTGTACATGTCATGGCTGCACATCGATACCGAGAGCATCCGGTAACCATCCGCGCTAGCAGCTATCCGGCCTTCCAGATTCGTTGACCCAATGGACGGCTTGAGGCGGCTGAAGGGTTCCTCGGACTTGTTTCGGGTTCCGCCCGCAACGCTTCCATCAGGGTTGAACCATCCGATGCCACCGCCGTGCATTCTCACCCACAGCGGACGAGTTGCAGTACTGCTCGACCCAACCTTTCGCCCGACCACGAAGGTTTGATAACCCGACACCGCACAGGGATAGGCACGATTTCGGTAGTAGTCAAACGTCCAGCCATCCGATGTGGTGGAACTGATCAACTCAATACGCGACGTGTCGCCTTTCACGCCCAGACATCCCGACAGAATCGGAACCATCAACAAGACGCACGCTGTTGCCTTGAGCAGTTTGCGATTCTTCACGAGACTCTTCACGGGATTCTCCTTGAGCTTTGAGAGCCTGAGCACTGGACGCCCGAGCACTCGTTGAGTTCAAGCTTTGAATCTGTGAACATCCTGAGAGTTCTCTCAAAGCTCTCCAAGCTCAACCTTCTTCACGTTCTTCGCCATCCCCACCGGTAGGGTCAAGCCGAGGGTCAACCCGGGGGTACATCATGTGCAGAAACATCACGACACTTAGAGGCCTAGAGCCTCACGCCACCACTGAGGAGATCGAGGCTGCTGCGCGTCAGTACGTACGCAAGATAAGTGGGGTCCAGAAAACCTCAGCCTCCACAGAAGACGCCTTCGAACGTGCAGTAGCAATCATCGCCGAGGCGTCTCACGAACTTCTTCATGCCCTACCGCCACGCAAGGTTCCACCCAAGAACGACCCACCTTTACGTCGTATCAGCACCAAAGCATCCTGAGCCAGTAGCGCGCCAGGGCCTGAGGTACCTACCGATCGGTGAGCTCAGCTACGAGGGCCGGCAACAACTCAGAGATCGAACCTCGTAGGACCCGGTCCGCTACATCGTCGTATTCGGTAGGGCTGCCGTTGACGATCACCAACTCCGCGCCCGCCGATTTGGCCACATCGCACAGCCCAGCGATCGGGTAGACAGACAAGGTAGAACCAACAGCAACAAGTACGTCGCAAGAACGCGCGGCGTGATCTGCTGCCGCCAACACTGCGGGGTCAAGCATCTCACCAAACATGACGGTGGCGGTCTTGAGAATCCCTCCACATTCAAGACATGCCGGATCATCATCGCCGGCATCTATTCGTTCGAGGGCTTCAACCGTGGTTGAACGTGCACCACACGACACGCAAAGCGCTTCAATCATGTTGCCGTGTGCCTCTAGTACCCGCTCCGGTGAAGAGCCGGCCTTTTGGTGCAGCCCATCCACATTCTGGGTGACGATCGAGTGCAACTGACCCAACAGCTCCAGCACCACCAGTGAGAGATGCGCCGCGTTTGGTTCTGCTCCCCACGCCGGGTTGTCACGACGCGCCAGCCACGAACGACGTCTCAGCGCAGGGTCAGCCAGGTAGTTATTGATATTGAAGAGCAGCTCCGCCTCGGGGTCTTTGGTCCAGACCCCTTCAGGGCCCCGGAAATCGGCAATTCCCGAGTCTGTTGAGATCCCGGCTCCAGTGAGAACAGTAACGGTGGGACGTTCCATCGAAACCAGAGTACGGTCTTAACGTGTTCGCCGGTCCCTATAGAGATGGCCCACCGCCAGAGGCTCTTGAGATCAACTCTCCCGAGCTGAACCGCTTCGGGCTGCTCGAGCTTCGTCGAATGGCGCTCACCGCCATCATCTTGATCTCGGCGATCGTTCGAGCCATTGGGGGCTGGGCCCTGCGCCGTGATGGCAGAGCGTTCAGCGATGCTGTGAGTGAAGGAGTGGTAAACGGGTTCGAACAGCTCGGCCCAACCTACGTGAAACTCGGGCAATTGATCGCCTCGTCTCCGAGCCTGTTTCCCAAGCCACTCACCAATGCCTGCACGCGAATGCTCGACAACGTCGGACCATTCACCGAGGACCAGGCCCGGCGCCTGATCAGCGAGGACCTCAGTGCCTGCCCTGATGAGATCTTCACCTCATGGGACCCGACCCCGCTGTCAGCGGCCTCTATTGCCCAGGTTCATGCCTGTGTACTCGCCGATGGGCGCGACGCTGTGGTGAAACTCCAGCGTCCGAAGATCGCGTGGCGAATGAACACCGACCTTCGCATCATGTACTTCCTCGCTTCGAAGATCCTCACGAGGATCCAAGCCCTTGAGCGCGCCAACGTCGTGGCCATCGTGGAGGACCTCTACGAAGTAACCAACCAGGAACTGAACTTCGCTCTAGAAGCCCACCGTCAGGACCGGTTCCGAAACAACATCGGCGCGTTCGGCGACAACTCCCACATCACCGCCCCCGAGGTCTACTGGGACTACTGCGGCCCGCGGATCATCTGCATGGAACGCATGCGAGGTATCCCGATGGACAACTACAAGCAGATCCAGGCTCAAGGCGTGGACGGCGAACTCATCTTGCGACGAGGCATAAAGGTCTGGGCCGAAGCAGCGATGGTTCACGGTCCGTTCCACGGCGACGTGCACGCCGGCAATTTGTGGGTGCTTGAGGACAACCGGGCCTGCTATCTCGACTTCGGGATCATGGGAGAACTCACCGAACCGTGGCGCAGGGCGATCGCTGATCTGCTCTACACCGCCATGATCGACCAGGACTACCGCCGGGTGGTGCGGGCCTATCAGTCCGTGGGGGTAATGGCCGAGGACCTCGACCCTGAGATCGTTGGTCCCATCATCGCAATGACCATGGAACCGGTGCTGCAGAAGGGCATTGGCGGGGTGAGCCTCGGAGACCAGCTCAAGTCCAACATGGAACTTGCTGAACAGTTCGGAGTCACCACCCCCAAGGAGCTGGTTCTCATCACCAAACAGCTCCTCTATTTCGAGCGCTACGCCACCAGACTCGCCCCCGATTATGTGCTGGCCCGA
>JAGQSI010000146.1 GCA_020439605.1 Acidimicrobiales bacterium
AGCGAGGAGAAGCTGCACCAACACCGGGGGGAGTTCGACCTGGTCGTCACCGACTTTCACGGTCACCGTCGACTTGGCCTCGACGATCATTTGCAGGACCTCCGCTAGCTGCTCCCGCTCACCGGCCTCCGCCTGGATTTCCGATACGACTGGGTTCGACATAGGTTCAGCATAGGACTAACATGCAATACCTGCAACCAAACTGGAAGCTCGGCCGGTCTTGGGCGCAACCGTCAGCGGCAGCAACGGCCAATGCCTTGGTTCTGGGCGCTCAATGCCCTAGTTCTGAGCGCCTAGATGCGAGGCTAGGGGGCGTGAACGGACGAACCTGTAGTGGATTTGGGTGATATATGAACCAAATCATTGCAAGTTCGGACGAGTCGACGGATTTGGGCGCCCAACATGAGCAAAATCTGGCGGCCAAAGGCACCCGAAAGACATTGGGCGCCTACTACACGCCTTCGTGGCTGGTGGAGGGCGTGTTGGATCTTGCCTTCTCTGCCATGCTCAACGACGCCGCTGGCCGTGGAGTCGAAGCGGTTGGGTCACTGCGAGTCTTGGATCCAGCATGTGGGTCCGGACGATTCCTCGTGGCAGTTAAAGCGAGAATCACCGGAGCGCTCGTGGCGTTGGGTCAAGATCGTGAAGTTGCCGAGCAAATAGCTAGGCGATGCCTGTTTGGCTTCGACGTGGACCCCATGGCGATCGAACTTGCCGGTCGAGAGCTGGCTGGTCACGAGTTGGATGGTCACGAATTGGCGGGTCGAGACCTTGGCTGCACGCAAGGTCTGCGAGTCCTCGATGCCCTTAACGCTTCGCCAGAGTCTGAGCCGCTCCTGGAACCAGGTTCGTTTGACCTGGTGGTTGGCAACCCGCCGTTTCTGAACCAGCTATCCAAACGAAGCGCCCGGGACCGCACCGCAACCGCAGCTCTGCGAGAAAGATTCGGCGCAGCGATCGGCCCATACACAGACCCTGCTGCGGCGTTCATGCTGCTCGGTGCTCAGCTTGCTCAAAGAAACGGAGGAGTGGTGGCGATGGTGGAACCCATGTCTTTGATTGCCTCACGCGACGCTGGCGGGGTTAGACGTGCACTCAGCGAAGCTGGTGCCCTCGAGCATCTCTGGCTCGTTGGTGGTGGAGCGTTTGATGCCTCTGTGGAGGTGTGCGTGCCTGTGGTTCGCATGGGAGCCGAACATCAACGCACTCAAGTGACTTGTGGCCACAGCCCAGCCGAGTTCAAGGGTACTTTCGACCCTTCGGAGCAAGCAGTTACCCAAGCCGGAGGGCACGCTGGAGCCGGAGGTGGTAGTGGCTCGGGCGGCGTGAATGATGGTGCCTTCGGTGGTGGAGTGAAGGGCGCGGGCGGTTCGAACGGGGCACGGGAAGCGAGTTGGTCTGAGGCGTTGGCCCTGTCACTTGGTGTTCCCCGAGTGGAACTGGGAACAGATGGCGAACTCGGCGATATAGCGGTCGCAACGGCAGATTTTCGGGACCAGTACTACGGCCTCGGCCCACATGTAGTGGATCTCGAAACCCCGCCAAGCGGTGGCGATGCGTCGTGGCCAAAACTGATCACCTCAGGTCTGATCGACCCAGCCCATCTCTTGTGGGGTACCAGACCTACTCGTTTCAACAAACGAACCTTCTCCTATTTGCGGGTAAACCGATCGCAACTGCCTGAGCCGCTGCAGAGATGGGCCGAGACTCGGCTCGTCCCGAAGGTGATGGTGGCCACGCAAACGAAAATCCCGGAGGCGGTAGTGGACAGCGAGGGAGAAATGCTGCCGTCGGTACCGGTGATATCGGCGGTGCCCAACCACCCCGCAGACTTGTGGAAGGTGGCTGCGGTGCTGACGTGTCCGACCGTCGCAGCGCTTGGGGCTCGCCGTCATCTGGGTTCTGCACTGTCGTCCAAGGCGTTTCGGATGCGGGCAACTGATGTCATGGCGTTGCCGCTGCCAACCGATCTCGCCGAATGGAATAAGGCCGCTGCGTTGTTACAGGCGCAGGCACCGTTGGTTGAGGTTGGCGAGGCAATGAATCGTGCATACGGGCTAGGCAGCAACCAAACACTTTGCGACGAGCTGACCGCCTGGTGGCTGGGCCAGATGCCGACTCGCTGAACTCCAACGGCAGCCCGCCCGGCCGACCCGCACCCACTTGGCAACTACGCCCCGGTAGCCTGCGAAAGATGGTGTGGTTGTTTCTTCTCCTGATCGTTGCGCCGCTGGTTGAGCTGTACGTCATCATCCAGGTTGCTCAGGTCATCGGTGGCTGGGAGACCATTGCGCTGCTGATCATTGAGAGCGCAATAGGCGCTTGGTTGTTGAAGCGCCAGGGCATAGCCACTTTGGCGAAGATCTCAGAGGCTCTTGACGAGGGACGCCTGCCCAGCAAAGAACTGGTGGACGGGCTGTTGATCATGGTGGCCGGTGCTTTGATGCTCGCCCCCGGCTTCATAGGCGACCTGATCGGATTCGTCTTGTTGTTTCCCCCTACCCGGATGCCAGTGCGAGCGATTCTGTTGAAACGTTTCGAATCGGGCAAGTACTCCAGCTTCTTCTCGATGGCGAGTTCTGGCCCCGGAGGTACTCGATTTGTGGGAACCTTCCGGGCGGGAACCAACGTCTATGACACCACCGGCGCTGTGCGTCCCGATGCAGTTGAGCAACCGCGAGGGGAGTTGGAGCAGTGACCACCATGGCGAACCCAGTTGAGTTGCGTGACGCAGCAACGGTGCTCATATTGCGTGATGGCCTCGAAGGGCTTGAAGTGTTCATGCTCAAACGCAATCTGAACTCGGACTTCGTGGGCGGTGCCTATGTGTTTCCGGGTGGCGCGGTGGACCCTGCAGATCGTCACCTCGACCTTGAGCCGGTGTGTGAAGGGCGAAGCGATTCGGATGCGTCCAATCGACTGGGCGTCCAAAACGGCGGGTTGGCCTATTGGGTGGCCGCGGTGCGTGAGTCATTTGAGGAGGCCGGCGTGTTGCTGGCCTATGACCTTGATGGCTACGTGGATCTTGATCGGGGTGAGTCGTCGCATCGTTGGAGCCATCATCGCCAACAGGTAGATAGTGGACAGTTGAAGATGGTGGACCTGTGTCGCTTGGAGGGGTTGCGCTTGGCATGTGGCGAGATGCACTACTTCAGTGATTGGGTTACACCCGAAGGTGCGCCTCGCCGATATGACACCCGGTTCTTTCTGACTGCGGCTCCACCGAATCAAACTCCCCTACACGATGATCACGAGGTCATCGCCAATGAGTGGGTTCGTCCCGCTGAAGCCATTGCACGCTGTGAGGCCGGCGAGATGACGATGATGCCGCCAACCATCGCCAGTTTGAGGACCATTGACCGGTTCTCAACCGCTAGCGATGCGCTAGGAGCGGCTCGAGAGATCACCCAGGTTCCGATGGTGTTGCCCAAGGTTGTGCAAGCAGATGGGGCCTTTCGGATCGTTCTTCCCGGCGATGACGACTATGACGGCCCAGTTGGGGTTATCGACTCGGCTGGAACCCACGGTGACTGGATGAAGTTCGTGGACTCGTCACGGGTCACTGGGTTCTCCGGAAACTGAGGTGGGGTCAACTTCGCTCAACCCAGGGGAGCCAACGGAGCTTGCCCCAGGGGTACGCAGAGTGCTGTGCAACAACCCTGGGGTGATGACCGGGCCGGGCACCAACACGTACCTAGTGGGTACCGACGAGTTGGCAGTCATCGATCCCGGGCCGATCAACGATGCTCACATTGAGGCCATCCTGGCGGCTGCGGGCGAAGCGCAGATCCGGTGGATCATCTGCACTCACACCCACGGCGACCATGCCCCGGGCGCGGCCCCGCTCAAGGAACGCACTGGTGGCGAGGTTCTCGGCTTCGCCGACCTTGGCGCTCTGGTGTGTGACCGCCACCTGAGCGATGGTGATCGAGTTGGGCCTGAAGGCTTTGAACTACTGGCCATCCACACTCCGGGTCACGCGTCAGATCATCTGTGTTTTCTCCTAGAGAATCAGGGCTTGTTGTTTGCTGGTGATCACGTGATGGATGCCAGCACTGTGGTGATCGCCCCGCCCGATGGAGACATGGCGCATTACCTAGCGAGCTTGGTACGGCTGCGTGAATGGGTCCCGGCGTTGCAAGCGATCGCACCTGCACATGGTCATGTGATCGAAGACCCAGCGGCTCGCCTTGATTACTACATCTCGCACCGCTTGGTGCGTGAAGCCCAAGTCCTGGAAGCGTTGCGACAAGCCGGGCTGGGTGGCGCCACCGCCGAGGAGCTAGTTCGCTCTATCTACACCGATGTTCACGAGATGTTGTGGCCGATAGCTCGCTTCAGCGTGTGGGCTCACTTACGCAAACTTGGCGACGATGGATCGGCGCAAAGCGTGGCCCCACACGACCTCGAAGCAATGTGGGCAGCGAGTGGCACCTAGGACCCGGTGGCTGGGGTGTCTACATGTAGCCGTACCGGTAGTTGCCGGGGTCATAGCTCCAGCGGAGCTCATGGTTCTCGTCCCAGAATCGTTTGAATAACGAAACCATGTGGAATGTGTCATTCAGAAAGGCATGTGAATCTGTTGAGTGATAGCGGCGGTAGCCGACACCCCAGTTGATTCCGGCGCAACCGAGATGGCTCAGGTAGGTGATATCCGAGTTGATCCCGTCGCCGACCTCAGCGCCTGTTGCCGCTACGGCCGCGGCCAGCTCCGGCGTTTCGTAGTGATACATCACAACGTCC
>JAGQSI010000147.1 GCA_020439605.1 Acidimicrobiales bacterium
CAATTCGTGACTGGATCAAACTTGCTGTCAACCGCGCCACCGCTACCGGCGCTCCAGCGGTGTTCTGGCTGGACAAGGATCGGGCCCACGACGCCCAACTGATCACCAAGGTCCAAGAAGAGCTGAAGAACTACGACACCTCTGCTTTGACAATCGAGGTCCTCGCGCCCGCGGACGCGTGTCGGTACTCCATCGAGCGGATTCGCAAGGGTGAGGACACCATCTCAGTCACTGGCAACGTTCTTCGTGACTACAACACAGATTTGTTCCCCATTCTTGAACTCGGCACCTCAGCCAAAATGCTCTCGATAGTTCCGTTGATGAATGGCGGCGGCCTGTTCGAAACCGGCGCCGGTGGTTCCGCACCCAAGCACGTTCAGCAGTTCGTGGCCGAGAACCATCTCCGCTGGGATTCGCTCGGGGAGTTCCTTGCGTTGGCCGTGTCCTTCGAGCACCTTGCATCAGTAGCAAACAATCCCGGCGCTCAGGTGTTGGCAGACACCTTGGATGCTGCCACCGCCCGCTTCTTGGATGAGGGCCGCAACCCGTCACGGCGCTGTGGCGAAATAGACAACCGTGGCAGCCAGTACTACCTCGCTCGCTACTGGGCCGAGGAACTCGCTTCACAAGACGCCAACCCAGATCTAGCTGCCCAGTTTGCTCCAGTGGCAAAGGCGCTCGTTGATGGCGAACAAGCCATCACCTCAGAGCTCATTGAAGTCCAGGGCAATCCGGTGAACCTCGACGGTTACTACTCACCAAGCACCGAACTAGCCACCGCCGCAATGCGCCCAAGCAAGACGTTCAACGAGGCAATCGCCCTATTGGGTTGAGCCCGCACTTGAGCTCAGGCTGGGAGCTAGTTGGTTCCCAGCCCGAGGTTCTTGTAGATCGCTTGGATGGATTCGGCTCGGTTCATCGCGTAGAGGTGAACTCCAGGAACACCGAACTCAAGTAGTTCACCAACCAGTTCCGTAGCCACCTGCACCCCAAGTTCTCTGGTAGCTACGCCATCGCCATCGACGAGGTCCAGTTGATGCTGAAGAGCCGCAGGAATCTCGGTGTTGTTCATCTTGGCCATCCGGCGCGTACCAGCGACGCTCACGAATGGCATTACGCCGGGAAGTAGCGGAACACTGCATCCAAGATCACTCAACTCCTCGACCAGGCGCTTGTAATGGCTTACATCGAAGAAGAACTGGGTCATCCCGAAGTCCGCCAACGCCAACTTTGCGGCGAGGTGCTTGCGGTCGCTGCTCCGATCGGTCGAACGCGGGTGAACCTCGGGAAAGGCCGCTACCCCGATCGAAAAGTCACCGACCTCGCGAACCAACTCCACAAGCTCGGTGGCGTAGACGAAATCGCCTCCAGAATCTGACCCATCCGATGGAGGGTCTCCCGCTAGTGCCAAAACATTGTCGATCCCGTTGGCCCGATATGACGCCAACAGATCCACCAACTCCGCTCTGGTGTGGCCCACACACGTGAGATGAGGCATGGCGGGAAACTTCTGACGTGAATCGACCTGCAATACCAGGTCATAGGTGGTGTCTCTGGCGGAGCCGCCGGCCCCATAGGTGATCGAGACAAAGTCCGGGTCAAGTGCTGCAAGAGCATCGACTGCCGAGTTGAAACCGGTCATGGCTTCAGGCGTCTTCGGTGGGAAGAACTCGAAGGACAAGGTCTTGCCCTTGGACATGATTTCAGAGATTTTGGCCACAGTTAACTCCGTGCGATCCCACTACGGCGTTCTGCAGCTTCAACCGCATTGCGAAACAGCAGAGCAATCGTTGTGGGGCCAACTCCACCGATTCGTGGGGTGATTGCAGATGCCACTTGCTCGCAACGCTCGTCAACGTCTGGCAGCAGTTTGCGACCTTCGTAGCGGACACCACCGCCCACAACTACTACCCCTGGGGTCAGATGTTCTGGCTGAAGGATGCCGGGAACTCCAGCGGCTGCGATAACGATGTCGGCGCGTTTTGTGTATCGGGCCCAGTCCTCCACCCCTGTGTGCACAACTGTCACCGCGGCATTGGCAGTGGGGCGCTTCTGAGTAAGCAACAGCGCCAGCGGCCGACCCAGGGTGGTACCACGACCCAGAATGCAGACCTCGCGTCCCGACACGGGAATCTCGTAGTGCGCCAACAAGGCCTCGATGCCTGCTGGCGTGCACGGCACGGGCCCAGACATACCTAGCGCTAGGCGTCCCATATTCACTGGATGAAGCCCATCCACATCCTTGTTTGGATCAAGGGTCAACAGTGCCGCGTCGAAATCGATCTGAGGTGGAGTCGGATGTTGGATCAGCACCGCATCCACGTCGTCGGCATTGTTCATCTGGGCTATCGCAGCCAACAGATCTGCCTGGCTCGCGCTCTGTGGCAGATGAACGTGCGGCGAGGTGAAGCCCAACGATTCCGCCTTCTCCATCTTCATACGGATGTAGCCGGCGCTCGCCGAATCATCTCCAACGAGGATCGTGCCCAGGCCTGGCCTATGGCCTGCCGACACCAGAGCGGCGATGCGTGGCTCGAGATCTGCAAACACCGCGTCTGCAACTGGGCCTCCGGCCATGTATTTCACGTGATGCACGTCAGGTCCTCGCGTTCGCTATCAGTGCTTGAACTGTCGTTCGCCGGTGAACACCATTGCAACACCTAGCTCATTGGCCTTGGCGATGGTCTCCTCGTCACGTACCGAACCACCGGGTTGCACGATCACTGCAACCCCAGCGCCAGCAGCGGCTTCGATCCCGTCGGCGAAGGGGTAGAACGCGTCGCTGGCACAAGCTCCACCAGCGGCTCGACCATCAGCTTTTTGTGCTGCGATCTGGCCCGACTCAACCCGGTTCTGCTGGCCGGCACCTATACCCCAGGCAATCCCGTCCTTCACCAACACGATGGCGTTGGAGGAAACAGCGGCACAGATCCGAAACGCCAGTGCTGCATCGTCCATCTCGGCTTGGGAAGGCTGACGGTCGGTGACCACCTTCCACTCCGACACCGGCGTTGCAACCCGGTGAGGTTCTTGCACCAGCCAACCGCCAGTGATGGGGCGGAGGTGACGAGCGTTGGGAACCGGCGCCGGGGCTTCCAGCAATCGGGTGTTCTTGCGCTTGGCCTGGAGGCGCTCCACAACCCCGGGGCCATAGCTAGGAGCGATCACGAGGTCTGCCTGAGCAGCAGCCACCATGGCTTCAACCGTCTCATCATCCACCGGGCGGTTGAGCGCCACGATGCCACCGAAAGCAGAGCGTGGGTCGCAATCGAAAGCTTTCTGGTAGGCGTCGGCGAGCGAGTCAGATACCGCCGCACCACACGGGTTGGCGTGCTTGATTATCGCCACTGCGGCTTTGCCCCCGGTTGCTGCGCCGAGGTCATGGGCCAATAGCCACGCAGCATCGGCGTCAAACAGGTTCAGGTAGCTCAATGCCACACCGCCGTGCTGGGTGGCGTTGGCCCACCAAGGATCGGCGCCGTCGCTGCGATAGAGAGCGGCACGCTGATGAGGGTTCTCGCCGTAGCGCAGCTCGCGCTCTCGACGCATCGACGTGATCCAAACATCGGGGAACGCTTCACCCGCGTCGTTCTTCGCGAGCCATCGCGCGATTGCAGCGTCGTAGCTTGCCGTGTGCGCGAACACCTTGCGCGCGAGATCGCGGCGTAGCGTCTCGGGAACATCCCCGGCATCGATCGCGGCGGCGACACGCTCGTAGTCGGTCGGGTCGCAAACGACCGTGACGCTCGCGTGGTTCTTGGCTGCCGAACGCAGCATCGTCGGCCCGCCGATGTCGATCTGCTCGATCGCGGCATCACGAGTGACATCGGGCTTCTGGACCGTCGCTTCGAACGGGTAGAGATTGACGACGACGAGATCGATCGTGGCGATCCCGTGCTCGGCCAGCACCGCCATGTGCGCCGGGTCGGCGCGGCGGGCGAGAATGCCGCCGTGGATCTCCGGCTGCAGCGTCTTGACCCGGCCGTCCAGGATCTCCGGCCGGCCGCTGATCGCCGAGACGTCCACCACCTCGAGCCCAGCCTCGCGCAGGGCCCGCGCCGTCCCGCCGGTCGAGACCAGCTCGACGCCATGCCCGGCGAGCGCGGTGGCGAGCTCGACCAGCCCGGTCTTGTCGAAGACGGAGAGCAAAGCACGGCGGGGCAGGCTCTTCGACATTGGCGTGCTCAACGGCTCTTGGTGAATCGGGCGATGAAGAACCCGTCCATGCCGCCGCGCCCCGGCCACAGCGCCGGCGTCAGGCGGAGGCCGCCGGCCGGAGTGATCCAGCCCGGCTCGATGCCGAGGGTCGCGGGGTCGGGCGGCTCGACCGCGAGGCCGGAATGGCGGGCGAGGGCGGCGGCGAGGCGCTCCTCGCCCTCCGCCGGCAGCAGCGAGCAGGTGGCGTAGACGAGGCGGCCGCCCGGCGGCAGCAGCGCGAGGGCGCGGTCGATCAGCGCGTCCTGGAGCGCGATGAGGGCGGCAAGGCCGCTGCCGTCGCGGATCAGCGGCAGCTCGGGGTGACGGCGGATGGTGCCGGTGGCCGAGCAGGGCGCGTCGAGCAGGATCGCGTCCGGCGGCGCCTCGGGGCGCCAGTCGAGGGCATCGGCCGCGACCAGCTCGGCCTCGAGCCGGCAGCGGGCGAGGTTCTCGGCCACCCGCTCGAGCCGCGCGGGCGAGAGGTCCACGGCCGTGACCCGGGCGCCGGCGGCGGCCAGTTGCAGCGTCTTGCCG
>JAGQSI010000148.1 GCA_020439605.1 Acidimicrobiales bacterium
AATAGTGGAATGCGTCTCAAGAAGGCGGGAGACGCGATTATCGACATCTCCGATGAGACGACCACGGACATGGAACGTGGCCTGCTCTCCCTGGCGTTCTCTCCCGATGGACAACAGCTCTTCTTGAGCTTCACCGACTCCGACGGGCATACACGAATTGTTTCCTACGACATGGCCGGCACCATCGATGACCCGATCGTCGATTCCGAGAGCGAGACGCTTCGTTTCAGCGTCGAACAGCCCTATCCGAACCACAACGGTGGCATGATCGGCTTCGGTCCGGACAACATGTTGTGGCTGGGTCTCGGCGACGGTGGCGCTGCAGATGACCCCGGCAATCGTGCGCAGGATCCCTCCACGCCGTTGGGAAAGATGATTCGCCTAGATGTCTTGGGTGAGGCCGGCGAGGTGGAGCCCGAGATCATGGTGTCGGGTGTGCGCAACCCTTGGCGGTGGTGGTTCGACACCGATGAGAGTCTGTGGATCGCAGATGTCGGCCAGAACAAGATCGAAGAGATCAACCGTCTCGACAAACAAGACATCAAGGGAGCCAACCTCGGTTGGAGTGGCTATGAGGGTTCTGAGCCATATCTGGAAGGGGACGGTCGCCGGCCAACCGATGCCATCGCTCCAATCTTCGAGTACACCCACGAAGAGGGTGGGTGTTCCATCACCGGCGGTCCTGTCTATCGAGGAGGCGTTATCCCATCGCTAGAGGGGGCCTTCATCTTCGCTGACTACTGCGCCGGCGAGGTGCGAGCGATCCGTGTCGGAGAAGATGGACAGTTCGCCAACGAGTACGACCTACGCATCGAGATCGACAATCCGATCTCGTTTGGAGTCGATGCTTCTGGTGAGGTCTACGTGTTGTCCCAGGGAGGAGAGATCCTTCTCCTCGTCAACGACCAGTAGGAGCGATAGCGCTAGCTAGTTGGCCGTAACCGACGGTTGAACAGTGAGTGCACTCGTTCCCAGTGTCTTTCCGAAGCTTCTCTGTTGTAGCGAGGGCCCGCAGGAGCGAAACCGTGGACTGCGGTAGTCACTACATCAATGGTGTAATCCACTCCCGCCTCGTTTGCTGCCCCCAACCAGATCTCACGGTGTTCGGGCGGAGCCAAAGGGTCTGGGTCACACCAAGCCAGATGGATCTCTGCTCGGATCTTGTCAAGATCCAGATGCGGAGAGTCCGGCGTGTCGCGCACCAGCCACGCACCGTGTACCGATGCCACTGCTGCTACCCGTTGCGGTAATGCCCGGGCCAGTGAAATCGCAAGGCCACCGCTCATGCAGAACCCGACTGCACCTACCGGCCCATTTGATGCAGCAGGGTCCTTGGCAGCGTCAGCCAGCAACGCCTCAGCGTCTCCCACGATGTTGGTGGGCGTGATTGTGGCCATGAGGTCCTGGCGCAGGTGCATGTCCTCATCGCTCATCCCGAACTCCCTGAAGGGGGCACCGCGGTAGTAGAGATAGGGCATCATCACGTAGTAGCCAGCGGTGGCGAGACGAGACGCCATATCTCGCAAGGCCGGACGAACGCTTGGTGCATCCATCAGGTAGAGCACCACCGGATGAGGACCATCGATCTCCGGATGAAAGATGAACGTGGGCATCTCCCCATCAGCGGTCAGAACCGTGGTTTCTCGTTCGATCATCTGCTTTGCACCTCGCTATTGAGCGCCTCTTCGCTCAATACATCTAGGAGCCGTTGTAGCGATAGACGTTTGTTTCGCGTGGCTCGAAGCCGAGGCGTTGGTAGAGGCGGTTGGCTGCCTCACGGCTCGGGCGCGAGGTGAGATCCACAGAGCGCGCCCCCCGTTCTGCTGCCACGTCTATGGCGAAACGGTTCAAGGCTTCACCGACCCCCTTGCCGCGGGCTTCAGAATCCACCACCACATCTTCGATCCATGCTCTCAAGCCAGTGGGAATCCTGAACAGCACCAGCGTCAACGACCCCAGGACGGTGCCGTCAACATCGCGGGCTACGAGAAGGTGGGTAGCAGGTGAGTTGACGATCTCTTCGAGCACCTCACGGGTTGGAGGTGGCGATGATGAGGAAAGCTGCGGGATGAGCCTCCCGAAATCCTCCACCAACTGGTCCGTGACCTCTACGGCTGTCTCTACAAACACGCTCATCAGTCGATGACCCTAGGCGCGAACTCCAACCGACCACATCAATCCCTCACCGTCACCCCGATGAGCACTTGGCCATCAATATCACTAGCGTGGGCGTCGTGAACTCCTTGAGCTGGTATCACCGACCGAAACTCCGTCAGCCGGTGTTGGTATCGGCTTTTGAGGGTTGGAACGATGCCGGGGACGCTGCTTCGACGGTCGCTCGCTGGCTCGCAGACCGCTACGGCGCAACCATCGCCGCTGTCATAGACCCCGAAGAGTTCTTTGATTTCACCAGCACCCGGCCAATCATCGAACGTGAAGCAACAATGCAGACCGTCATATGGCCAGAGACCGAGTTGTGGGCCTGCAGCACAGATGGACCACGCGATCTTGTGGTGATGGTGGGCCATGAGCCTCATCTCCGTTGGCGCACCTTCACCAAGATTGTCATCGAGGCAGCAGAGGCACTCGAGTGCTCCATGGCCATAACCCTTGGAGCGCTGCTCACAGACGTGCCCCACACGCGCCCCACCGTGATCACCGCCACCTCTCACGACAACGAACTGATCGAAAAACACGGCCTCATCAGACCCACCTATCAAGGCCCCACCGGCATCGTCGGTGTTCTCTACTCTGCGCTTGAAGAAGCGGAGATGCCCACAGCTTCCCTATGGGCGTCAGTTCCCGCGTACGTCTCAGGCGCTTCATCGCCACGAGCTGCCCTGGCCCTGCTGGAGCGGACCTGCTCCATACTCGGGATAAGCCAGCCTGCCCCGGACCTGGAGAAGGCAGCGCAAGAGTATGACCGTCAGATAAACGAACTGATGGAGTCCGATGAGGACACGGCGTCCTATGTTGCAATGCTCGAAGCTGCATTGGACGAGAACGAAGAAGACGAACACCCATCGCACCCGGCTCTCGGGAACCAGAGCGGTCCCGCGGACAGCATCAACCACCCTGAACCACCACCTGAGGGGTTGGACAACTCAAGCCTCGATGATGACCCAGATGCACTGGTTGATGAGGTTGAACGCTTCTTGCGCGGGGACTAGCTCATCGCCAGAGCGCCCAGCACTGCCCAATTACAGCCGAGCGCCTCACAACGGACTAACGGCGTGCAGTAGAGATCGGGTCAGTTCGTCGCGCAAGGCCTTGTCGGATACGAGAGTCCCGTTCGAGTTCGTCACATAGAACGAGTCCACTACCCGCGAACCAACCGTTTGGATCTTCGCCGTTCTGACGTCGAGCCCAAGTTCCGTGAAGGACCTGGCCACCCGGTACAACAAACCAATCCGGTCAAAGGCGTGAACCTCAACCACGGTGGCCGTAGCCGAGGCTTCATCATCGAAACGAACAACCGGAGGAGTGAGCTCTGCTGGCGCGGCCTTGCCCACATAGGTCTTGGCCCGTTCCGCAATACGGGCATCTATGGCGAGACGCCCATCCAGAGCCGCCTGCAGCAGACGCTGAACCTTCTCCCACGGTATGGATGACCCGAAACGGGTACTGACCTGGAACACCTCGACCGCCATCGAATCAACTACCGCCAGATCCGCGGAGTGCACTTCAAGACCGCCAATGGCCAATACACCCGCAACTCTGGCAAACAGGCCGGCCTGATCCGGGGCAACGACGGTCAATACATCATCTGTGGTCTCGATTGTCACCGCCCCCTTCTCCACGAGCTCCATGTGATGCGCTGTCGGGAACTCGTTGCCCTTGATCGCCGCCGGGCTGCCTCCCTGGAGGTAATGGTCCACCCTGTGAACCAGTTCATCAACAAGTTGCGCCTTCCACGCTCCCCACGCTGCTGGACCAGTGGCCAGGGAATCCGCCTCTGTGAGCGCATGAAGAAGCTGTAGTCGTTGCGGATCGCCCACCGCCTTGGCAGTCGATACAACCGTCTGTTCATCTGAGATGTCACGTCGTGTTGCCACGTCGGCGAGCAACAGGTGATTGCGGCACATGTCGGAGATCACCGATGTGTCCTCGGTGGACAGACCCATCCTTGGACCTATCTGCGCAATCAGTTCCACCCCAACATCGGTGTGATCTCCCGGCCGTCCCTTGCCTATGTCATGCAGTAGTGCCCCGAGCACCAGCAGATCGCTTCTTTGCACCCGATCCGCGAAAGCGCTGACATTTGCTGCGGTCTCCAGGAGATGCCGATCGACGGTGAAGCGGTGGTATGCGTTTCGTTGCGGCCTGCTTCTCACGACGCTCCATTCGGGAAGATACCTTTCCCAAAGCCCGGCATGGTCGAGAGTTTCGATCGGAGCTATAGCGTCGTGTCCGCTCAGGAGGAGCTCCACGAAACTGTTTCGGGTCGTGTCGGACCACACCTCAGGCAACTGCGGTGAGCGTTCTCCAAGACGCTTCAGGACATCCCGTGAGATACGTGCACGCTTTTGTGCAGCGATGGTCGCCACTTCAAGAATCAGGTCAGGGCGACTAGCAGGGTCCACATTGCTCTCGAAGAGGACCTGGCCGCCTTTGACAACTATGCCGGGTGCATGGGATCGACTTCTCCAGCCAAGCAGGCTCACCGAACTCGACAACATCGAATCCACGCGTGCCCATGCCTCATCGGCCACCCAGGCCACGCTT
>JAGQSI010000014.1 GCA_020439605.1 Acidimicrobiales bacterium
GAACACAGCAGCGATGGCAAAGCCCACCTGCACCAAGGTGACCAGGAGCATGACCGCTCCCATCTTGTAGATGTAGGGCATGTCCTGGGCTATGACACCTTTATCGATGATGTCCGCGTTGAGCCTAGGAAGCATGAGCGTTGCCGAAGTGGCGACGATCTGAAGCCCCAATACGTAGAGCAACACCTTCTTGTACTTGAGCAGGTGCGTCTTGAGGAGATGAATCAGCATGAAGTGCCTTCTGATTGTTCTGACGAACAGGAGCAGTTATGAGAACGGATGCCATCGAGTACGAGAGACACGATCTCGCTGGATGAAAGTGGTTCACCGAGGATGAGCAGTGGGTGGGTGCAACTAAGGGTCAGGCCTCGCAGCACCTGCGCGCACTGGCTGGGGTTTCGACGCAGACGCTGTTGGTCGGGTTCGAACAAGGCGGCAAGAACCGACAGTTCTGGCCCACGGGGTTTGGCGATGCGAGCAGCCCTAGAAGGACCTATGACTGCCATGAGTTGAAAGACTTCGCTGGTGCGGCGCCTCAATATCTCGACTGCCTCTACCAGCCTGGACTCGAGCGGAAGCGACATGTCCACGATCCGCAACTGAGCTTCGGTGGGCGCAGGATCCATGGCCGCATCGATCACCGCGTCGATCAAGGCGTTCTTGTCCTCAAAGACCCGAAAGATGGTTCCCTCCGCAATACCTGCGGCCTCTGCAAGCTGTTTGGTAGTGACTGCAGTGCCGTGTTCACGCACTAGCGGAAGCACGGCTGCCACGATCTCAGCGCGCCGCTCCGAGGGCGCCAACGCAGCAGCCCTAGTTCTCTTGGGTTCCACCTTGAGTTGTGAATCTGCGCTGGTCAAGGGACCCAATATAACTGAGTGTGCGCTCACTCCGCACCATTGAGGTGGGACAGAAAAGTGTCACACGCTCGCCCACTCGAAAGGGCCAAGGAACCACACCGTTACTAGCCCGTGAGCAACTAGTGAAGGGTTGGTAAGCAATACCTAGAGGTCCGCACGAGCTGTGACGGGTGCGGTAAACATCGCCAACATCAAGTCCGTCATAGCTGCGGTGAAATATTGATTTTCGCTTGAAGATCCCAAAAGCTCTCCGTCGTCGATAGCGAGGGCCCGGTCCGCAAAGGCACGTAGAGCGAATGAACTGACCAGCCCAATTCGTTCGGCGACTATCTCTGGTCCCAAGTTATTCAAGCGTTGAACCAGATGAACTGCACAGCGTCCAATTCCCTCGATTGATGCGATGAGGTGACCAACCTCGCCATGAAAGCGAGGATGGACTGCTAGCTGAGCCAGCAATCGCAGCCGGCGCCGCCCCTCCTCAGTCTCGAGTGCCTGACCCATGGGAGCAATTGTTACGACCAGAATTTCACGCATACTCGGATGAGCAACGCCAGCTTCGAGCGAATTGAGCATTTCGATACGCTGCTCATCAGCACCCGTCACCATCCGCTCGGCGAGTTCACGGATCAAGTGGTCCTTGGTTCCGAAGTGATATGCGAGCGCCGAGCGATTCCGGTGGCCGCTCTCGCGAACGATGTCACCCACTGATGCCCCTTCGATGCCGCGCTCGACGATCAGGGTCTCTGCGGCATCGAGAAGTGCTTCTTTGCCCAACGGCTTCTTGGTCACGTCGCTCAACTCCCCGGTCGTTCGCCCGGTATCGATGTCGACTCTACATGTCGCTTTGAGGACCGGCCGATACCGCAGCGTCTCGCCGCCGAGAGCGCAAAAGCACTGTCCCAGCACCAATCAGCGCTGAAGCGATCACCAGCCACAGCGCCACTCCGGAGCCAGTTCGTGGCAGGACACCAAAGCCGATGCCGGCACCGTTATCGCTGTCGGACTTAGTAGACGTCGCTGACCCATGCGAACCGTTGGAGCCGTTCGAGCCACTTGCCGTCTCTGACCCTCCCGGTGGCAGTTGCACCGGAACTGTCGTGACACTGGGAATTGTGGTGGTTGACGAGTTGTTCTCGGGTGGCAAGTCACCAAGGTCCGGGGGTGCTGGAGATGGGCCTGGGTCCGCTGGTACCACTGGTCCCTGACTCGGCAGCTCGGGTGCGCCAACGGGAGGCAACACTGGAGGTTCAGTGCCAGGCTCGGCTGCTACAACGGCTAACGGGCTCACGTTCAGTACTGGGTCACCGTCAGGATCTAGACCGGCTACCACGAGTTGGTGGTCGCCAGATGGCAGATCATCGGGCACCGCAAACTCAATGCTGGCGCGTCCGTCGTTCGATGCTGTTCCCCGACCAACGACGGTACCGTCGATTCGCACCTGTACCGAACTACCAGGATCGAAGCCGACCCCAACGCCACGCCACGCACCATCGGGGTTTGCAACGCCACTAGGGGCCAAGGTTGACAGTGCCTTCAACACCAACGGGAAACTCCCGTTGGTCGTGCCGTCATTGTTGATCGCCTCGCACACCACGGTGCTCCAACCAAGACCAAACACGGTGCCTGGACGAGCTAGACACGCGACCTCGGTGGCATCGGGCGCTTCGGGGAGCGCATAAGGCACCGAGATCGGTGCACTGGACTCGTAGGCAGACAAAACAGTTACCCGAGATGGCAGATCCATTCGAGGTCCATCGCCCCCGTCTCCTGTTAGATCAACCGAAACGGTGATGGGCTCAGCCGTAGTGCACATACCAGCCACATCGCATACCCGTCGAGAACTCGTTTGCGCATTCGCGTCGCGTTTTCCGACCCCCACCGAAGTGCTCAGTATGAATGAGCTATCCGCTGGGTCGGCCAAACCTGACCCGCCATCAGAGGCGGTGCAACGGATCCGTGCCTCGATCCGATACTTCGACGCTGGGGCCTCACATTGCACCCGAGGTGCCTTGGCATCAATCTTCAACTCCGTCACAGGACCAGCTGAAGTGCAGTGGCCGACTCGATCACAGACCTCAGCAGTGGCCGTGTCGTAGCTGCCTTCTTGTCCATCTGGCGCAGAAGCCGAGACAGTGACGCTGGAGGGACCTTCGATGCCGGAGCCAGAACCATCGTCAACAGCGCACGAAACCGAGGCTTGCTTCTTGAACCAGCCATCACCAGCAGGTTCGCATGCGACCGTTGGCGCCTGCCGGTCGATACGAAGCGCGCTGATAGGTCCAACAGGGACACAGGAGCCGGCAAGGTCACAGACCTGTTCGATCGAGGCAACCGCGGTGACCGCAGATGACGCTGAACCGTTGGCCACAGTTGCGCCAAGAGTCACCGAAGATGGTGTTGCTGGTGCGAGCCCCGTTCCCCTGTCTGCTATCGAGCAGGTGATGGTGAATGGGCCACTGCGCCACGCATCGAGGGCCTTTTCGTCGTCTGGGCGACACGTAACCGACGGTGGGGCCAGGTCAACCACGATCCCCGTGAAAGGTCCAGCAGTGGCACAATTCCCGAGCGCATCGCACACCTCGCGCGAACCAGTAGCGGCATTATTGGAGGCTTCGCCGGCTTTCACCTCGGTTGTAAGCGAGAACGAAGACGACTCGGGCTGGGCCAGACCTACTCCCCTGTCGGTCGCAGTGCAGTCGATGCTTACCTGCACAGATGACGGCTCGGTCGGCAGCTCAGCACAAGAGATGACAGGGGCCTTGGTGTCTACCCCGGTAGGACCGAATGGGCCAACGGTCGTGCAGTTCCCAACCTCGTCACAGATATCTACTGCATCGATGGAGACCTTTCCTTCGCTGTTGGGGCTCACCGTCGCTGTTAGACGTCGTGAACTATCGGAAGGAACTGCCAAGCCGGCTCCGCCATCGGAAGCCTCACATGTAACGCTAGGTGTTGTAGTGGTCCACGCAGAGTCCACGGTCTCGCACGTAACCGATGGCGCTTTGCGGTCCGCCTTGAGACCACTCCATGGACCGACCGTGGTGCAGTTGCCTGCCAAGTCACACACTGCACGCGATGGGATCTCAAGCTCCGCGGACTCAGCCCCAGAAGCGCTTCGAGTCACTGCCGTGAAGTTCGCGTCGCCCGGTTGAGCCAGTCCAGCACCCACATCTGAGGCCGTGCATGCCACCGAAAGGATTTCATCGCTGGACCAACCCGAATGTGGCGCAGCACAATCAACAACGGGAGCTGTGGTGTCATCATTGACAGCCACGCCCGTTGAGGTGACCGCCAGACGGAAGAAAGATGGCGGCCCATCGACTGAAATCAGATAGGTGGTGTTCGCAACTGGAACGAAGGGTCCTCCGGTTTCACCTCCGCTAACCGGTACCAGGTCACCAACTTCGAGGCCGGGGGTGGTGTCATTGTCTGCGAGGCGGTAGACAGCCACCCGTAAGGGGCCATCAGCTCCATAAACGGGGGCGGCGCTGAAGGTGGCCGCTGTTCCGTTGGAGTTCGGCGTCCACGAATACCAGAGTGAACGCTGGGCGGGAGTACCGCCGTTTGCTGGTTCGTCAGGATCAGCGGTCGCGCCGCTGAGCGTGTCAATGGCAACGGTTTGAGCCGTACCCTTCTCTGTCGCTCTGGCCACGCTGGCAGCAGCGTCAACGGCACCATCTGGACGATCATTCACCGCACCGATAGCACTCGGCTGGGAGATAACTAGATCAAAAGCCTCACCGCCACCAGAGTCGATCACAGCTAGGTGGTAGGTCTGCCCGGCGACGGCTGGGATGCTTGCGCCTTGTTGCCCCGACCCCGTTGGCGACTGATCAACCTGTTCAAGATTGTTGATGGCCGAGCCGAGGTATGCCTTCACAATTGGCATCGTCGGGTTAGCAGCACCGGCAGGGGTGATGTAGGCCCAGCCGGACACGTTGGGTTTCCAGCGATACCAAACCACTGCTTGGTCTGCTTCGCCAATACCGTTGACAACCTCATCGGTATCCGCCGCAGCTCCCTGCGTTGTCCCCTCTATCCGTAGATCGACGGTTGCCCCTGCAGCGAAGGAGTCGTTATCCGGCGCCGATGGCGCTCCAAGCAGAGCAATCCCCGCTGAGACCCCAACTCCGAGCACCAACAAGACGGAAGCGACCAGCACCGCTATGGGCCCTCGACCTCGACGACGTAGTGGCCAGTTCATACGCAGATCTCCTCACTCATAATCTCGGCGCACACTCGGCCCGATGAACTCACGCTCGCTCCTACTGAGCCAAGCCGGTGCTTGTGCCAGCCCCAGCCTCTGCCGATGGCACATTCCCATCCAGAACAGCCCCAGGTCTTGAAGTAGCCCGACGCTGAAGCCCGGCCGTAGAAATGTCCATCAACGCTATAGGTCTTACCGATCCGAGAAATGTCAAGCCCGGCCTGCAGTTGCGCAGTGAACGTTCCACCGATCTTGATCACCCCTGCGTTGATCTCACCGGACTCCTTTATGTCGAAGTCCAACTCAATACTGAAGCCGTTGTCTCGCAGAGTTACCGATGCGAACGTGAAGCCCTCAAAGCTCACCTTGGCTGTGAAACTCCAACCGTTGGCCTTGTCGTGATGGCCTATAACGGTGGCACCGACGCTCAGGAACGAGGTTGAGACAGACACTGTGAAAGTGGCGTCTCTGCTCACCGTTCCCCGAAGCGTCACGTCGAATACCGACGCCGCGCTCAGGTCCACAGCGAAATTGAACTTGGCATTGGTGAACTTGAATTCAGCGGTAAGTGATCCAAGCGGGGTCGTCAAACGGCCTGTACCAGCTAGGTCATAGGTGAGCTTCTTGCCAGTGGCGGTGAATGAACCCGCAAGAGAAACCTGAAGGCCAGAGTTGGTTGGACCAAACGGCAAGTTGATACCCGCTGCCACACTCACGCCAGCAGCAGTGGTGGTGCGGTAGAAACGAACATCAGCCTCAGCAAATGTGAACCCGTCGATCTTGAGCGAAGCGTTAGCACGTAGGTCGAACAACACTTGCGAGCCGACCTTTGAGAACAACGCAGAGCCCGCAGCCTTACCGCCGGGGACGGTAATTGTCGCGTCTAATAGCACTCCTGAGGTGTTGCCGACACGCGAGACCGAAACGGCGAACGATCCGTTGAACCCCTGCAGCTTCGCGCTAGTGGTCTTGGCCCCGAGCGAGAACGAGAAATCTCCTTGCTTGACCTGTCGTTGCACGCCGTAAAGATCACGGTCGGTGATGCCAGCCAGCTCAGCATTGGTGCCGTAGTAGAGGGCGCCCTTAAGTGCAAAGGTGCCCACTCCATCCACATCGAGGGTGGCGGCTGCTCGAACGTAGCTCTTGGTGAGTACACCGTTGAAGGCAACACTGAACCCACTGACGTTGAGGACACCGTCGATTGAAGCGGTGACCTCGCGATCTTCGTAGGCGGCCTTCACACACGCGCCGGTGGTACCCAAGGCACCGCCACAGCCCGCACCGCTGAGTGCAACCGGACCGACATTTGCCTGCACAGACAACGCCATCGAGAATGCAGCTAGTTTGCCGCTCTTCATTCTTAGTGAGCCAGCAGCTTGAACCTTGCTTCCAAAGATCGTGGCCTGCGCTGCTAGATCCACCGCGAAGTCTGGCGGCCGCGACGTGCCCACCTTGACCGAGCCCTCGAGATCAAGGCTGTCGAGTCGAGCGACCTCAGCCATTCCGATGTTGGTCGCGTGGATGGCCAACGCACCGGTGAGTCCACTCGAACCAACGGTCACCTCAAGGGCACCGTTGGCCACTGACTCTCCCGAACCAAGCGATGGAAGCGTGAAGTCGCCAGACACCTTGAGGGAGAAGGGCTTGGAAGTGGACCTCGGTTGTAGATCGAAAGCGACCGCAACGTTGGACATTCCGAAGCCAGCCATCGTCATATCGCCAACCTTGAGGTCACCCTTGAGGCGTCCACTTGAGGTATTGACGGACAAGGCTATGTCGAGCGGTACTCCAGCAATGGTCGCAGCAAAGCCCAGCGACATACCCGCGGGGTACTCCTTGGCTCCGATGAAGCCGCCCGATGGCGCAATCACGAGGCTGGCGTAGTCGACTCGCAAGACGCCCGGAGCGCCAAGGGGGCGCAGCGGATCAATTGCTAGCTTGCCGTCCTTCACGCCGATCTGAAGGTCCAGTATGGGAGTCAACGTGGACAAGTTGATCCCGAAACGCATCCTCTCCTGGCGTTGAGGGTCTATCCCAATGGTGTTGGCCCAAGACGCTGGGAGTTGATCGATGTTGGCACCGACGCCAATAGATGGAGTTGGGAACGGACCGTTGAAGTCGATTCCGGCCTGAATGGCCAGCTCTGACATCATCAGACCCGATACCCCGAGGGCGTTGTTCCAGAGGCCATCGGTCGTGTACAACGCGATCGCGAGGCTCGGCTTCTTGAGATCCACTGTCACTGACGCCGTGAGCCCCAACGACGAGGCAGGCGTCTGAGACGTTTTGGCGATGTTCAAACGAGCGTTGGCGGCTAGTCCAATCACGGCCTTGGCCGACAGCGTCAACGAAATATCCTGGAGTGCCAACCGGGTCTGGCTGTCAGCAGCACACGATGAGCACGATTGATAAATGGTGTAGCCATTGGTTCCACCAAAAGCCACGGTTGCTCGCAAAGTTGGCGCACTGCCTCCCAACGTTGCGGTTAGAACCACAGAGGAGACCCGGGGCAGACCAAGCTTCTTGTTGAGCAAGTCCTGGACCTGTGGGGACAAGGTAAAGCCTGCATACAGGCTGATACCTGCTGGAACATTCACCGCAGCTAGATCGGTATCGATAACAGGAAGTGCCGCGTCCTCATAGAAGGAGTAGCCGGAACGGGCCTTGGTTGCGTAGAGCACATGACCAGTCGATTTGGCTGGCAGTTTCACTCCCGTGTTCATCAAGTCGAACTCACCGCGGGCATCGATGACGACCCCACCATCTTTCACGGAGACAACTGCTCCAAGGTTGGCTCCATAAACGCGAGCAGAGCCGTAGGCAAGGATTTCACTCGAGGTCCCTGGCCTCCCACTGGCTTGAAGACCCATATTCTCGAGGCTGATCTTGAGCGATGAGCTGGGCCTCCACGAAGCAATCGTCGAGGAAGCGGCGAAGGACCAAGCCTTGGTACTAGGAACCACGCACGCACGACCACTGATCCCTGCGCTAGCGACATCGAAGGATGCTGTCGCTACACCCTCGACCATCAGCCAGATCGAACCTGCAGGTACTCCGGTGCAGCCTGATGGTGCCGGGGAGTTGGAGAGCCGAGCTGTGGCAGATGCGATAGTGAGATTGGCCGAAGGTTTCCAAGCTGTAGGTATTGTCGCCTCAACGTCCATATCCAGTTTGGCGTCGACACGCGATAGCGAGCCGCTGAACTGCGTTGCAGGAATAGACAGTCCACTTACAGGTGACCACGTTGAACTACTCGTCGCACCCGCGACGGCCAGGGACCAGTTCGCTGCATCTGAGTAGGTGCCGCTGGCTGTCAGTTCGAGACCTGCTGCGGTGACCACGGTGCCAGCAACTGTGAAACCGGTGTTATCAAGAATGAGCTTCAGGTCCTTCAAGGTGGTCCCTGACACAACATTGATCGGGCCGGGTGTGCTGCCCTTGATCGAGAACTCGACGGCTTTGCCCTTGGTGGTGATCGCCCCAGCGAATGACACCGTGGCACCCATGACTACGACCTTGCCCGTGGCTGAACCACTGAGTTCGCCGGTGTCAAGGTTGGCGGTGACCTTTACTGCTAACGATCCGCCATCAGGCAGAGTGGCGTTGGTTGAAATAACCAGGGAACTGCCATCGAAGGCCAGCTTGGTCGCGGTTGGGGTCACGCTCTTTGGAAGTTTGACAAACGGAACTCCCACCACCTCGATCGATCCAGTGACCGGTCTGGGGTTGCCCGGAAGTAGGGACAGACAGATTGGCGCACCTGCGCTCACAGTGGCAGATCTAATTCCCCACGAGGTCGGGAACTGCAAGGTTCCCCCGGTGAGACAAATTCCGTCAGCATCGATACGCCCCGACAGCCCGGAACCAGTCACCGATCCACCAGCCATCGAGACAGTCGAGTTGGCAAAGGTGAGAGCTGGTTTGACGCTGGAGCAACTTGAAACAACTTTCAGGCTGGCGAGTGCAACCTTGGAAGGTCCCAGGGTGGTCGAGAGGGTTTTGCCGGACGCAGCGAAGGCATAAGCCTGCTCAAAAATCGATCCCTTGGCTGAACATGAAACCAGGGGTACAGGCGCAGGCCTGGTACCGATCTCAACTTCTATGACAGCTGAGGTCACTCGTCCCGTGGGATCGGTAACAGCAACCGTCAAGGTCGCGCTTGCGTCAAAGTCTCCGGTGAAGGAGGTAGCCGCGGCCACGGGGGAACCCAAAGCACCCTTAGGGCCAGCGGTCTGGGTCCAACGAATAGTCGACTTCGCCGGAACTCCTGTGACCTCGTATGAAGCAGCGGCAGCCCTGGCGACTTTCTCAGGCCCAACGATTGCCAGCTTCGGAGGATTCAACTGCGTGAGACGGATCGAGCGAGAGGCCTGAGCAGCCACTGTGGCCAAACCAGCTGGTTTGGTCATCACCGCAGTGAAAACCAGCACCTCACCCTTGTTGGCCACATAGGGGGCTCTGAAAATGAACTCTGGACCCGTTGCTTTCTGCAACTCGGCTGGATCTACTGGCGCTCCAGATTCTTGACGCCAGCGCCATGTGGCCCCATCTGCGTCACCGGCAACAACGTTCGCCCTGACTCTTACAGACGCCCCACCTGCAACTTGGTCCGGGGAAGTGAGCTGGATGGTTGGAGTCACAACGGACTTGGCAATCCGCAGGTCTCGGGTGACTGAGGCACCTCGACTGCTAACAGCGGTAGCTTCGACCACGACATAGGTGGCGAAACGGGGCCAGGCGAAGCTCGCCGAGGAGGTGCCGCCGAGTGCGGTGATGACTTCGTTGTCAGATCTGATAGCAGTCGTAGCCAAAGACCCATCGGTCGCGGCGATGGCCCAGCGCACGCTGATAGCGTCACCCTCTGGGTCTGTAAAGCTGCTCGATACCGTTACGGGCGTACCCGCAGGGGGCGCTGTTTCGAGCGAATCCAGGTCCGAAGTGAGCTTGGCGATATCCGGGGCACCATCTGGTGATGGGGTAACTGTGATGTCAACTCGGTCAGTACCTACTGCGCGCCCAGCCGTGGCCGTCAACTCAAACGTCAATACCACAGGGTGAGAACTTGTGAGTCGAGGTACAGCGAAGCTTGGATTGGCTCCAGTTGCGCCAGGAGCATTCCAGAGCACCGACGGCCCCGACACCTGTGACCAAGACCAGTCCAGATCTTCGCCTCCTGCCGATGATCCACGGCCATCGAGACGTACAACGGTGGCCGTCGTCGAGGTCCCTGATGGGCTGCGCTCGGTAACGCTTTGGTCCTCCCCTGCAGATGCCACGAGGCTTCGTACCGGTCTCTTGTCGGTACCGGCATCGTTGAGCATCGAAAGTCCGCCGCCAGCAAGGGTGGCCAACAATTTCGGAAGTGGCTCATGCGAACCGAAGCTCACGAGACCAGCACTGACCATCGCCTCATCTGGTGTGTTCTCAGCGACATCGAACTCCACCTTGATTGATGGCAGCGACGCTCCAGCAGCGAGGATCTCACTGCGTCGACAAGCCACTAGTGGGGTCGTAGTTCCTGCATCTACTGCACAGTCCCAACCTGTGCCGTTCGCCGCTGTGGGAAGTAATCCGGCGGACAACACCACACCGGCAACGATCGGAGCGTTGAGGCCGCCAGTTCCCTGGTTGGCAATGTTGACGGTCGCCTCTCCCCTGTTGCCACGTACCAGTTCCAGTGGCTCGCCACCGATAGCCACACTGATCTCGGGAAGCTTCGGAGCAGCCGCCGGAATCGCTACGGCCTCAGATCCTGAACCCGTTGCTCCGCCCAGCGAGGCAACAGCGCTGATCTGTGCCTGGCCACCACTTAGTTCGGGTGGGAAAACTGCATGAACATCGATCGGGCCTGCCTTGGTGCCCGAGACCAAGTCGACCTCAGAGGTGCAGTTCAGAGTGGCTTCAATAGTGGAACATGTCCAGTTGCCGCCTTCTGCGGCGATGACAGTTCCGATCGGGAACGACTCCACGACGAGGAGTTCGCCTGACGCGTTGACCCGACCAAGGTTGGTTACCTCTAGCTGGTAGTCGATGGAGCGATCAGAACCAGCAGCACCATTGATGCCAGTACGGACAAGACCGAGTTCCCCAACACCGAGGGCATCTATACGCATCGGTACCGTCGTGGTCGAGCTACGAGCACCGAAGCTGTCAGCAGTCGAGATCTCGACTGTCGCGGAGCCATCACCAACTGGCGCGTCTGCGCTAGCGCCAACCCGCAGGCCCAGTGGCGGCAGGTCTGTCCCCGGGATCGGCCGCAAGGTAGAGCTACATTCCACGAGCTGGGTACCAGTGCAGGTCCAGTCCGGAGCGACAAAAGACACGACAGAAACTCCCTCGGGGAGCCGGATAGTCGCTCGGAGGTCCTCTTCAGGTGTGCCATTGCCGACGTTGGTGCCGTTGACCGTGATCTCAGCTTGGTCGCCGACCACCAAGGCTTGCGAGAGTTCCGCTGTGATCGCCAGGTTCGCAACCTCAGGGGCTACGACCTCAAGACGATTGACCATCGTCACCGGTTGGCCATCGAGTTCATGACCGAAGGTGACATCGACGCTGCTTCCGGTGCTCAACTCCTTGCCGGTCACGCTGAGAACGAGGTCCGGGGTGGCACTCGCGGGCTCTATCGGCTCGTCAATGCTGCATCGGATCTGGCGTACACCTGCAAGCGCGCTATCGATACACACCCATGGCCCCTGATGGGGAGCGACCTCTAGAACCTGCCCGGCCGGCAACCCGTTGGGTATGAGCATGGAGATGGTCTGGATACCCGCTACGCGCTGAGTGCCATCATTTCGGAGCCGAGCGCTCATGTTGATCGTTGCCCCAGGGCTGATCATCTGATCGGAGTCGACATCAAGGCGAAGCGGTACCACGTCATGGGGGTCTCCCGCTGTGTCGTTACCGAGCAGGAACATCTCGGTCACGGCGTTGTCTGCGAGTTGCGCGTCCCCTGCGGTCGCAACCGTGACTCTTAATTCGCCCGTTGCAGCATCGGCAGCCACATCGGCTACCACAGTTATTGGAGCTGCATCAGCCCCAGCAGCGAGCGGTTCGGTGCGAACACATGTGGCGGTGGTTTGAGCGAAGGTACAGGTCCAGCCAGGGGCCGTGGTTCCCGTTGGTTGGAAGCCAGCTGGCAGCTCAATTGTCGCCGTGATCTCTGCGGTGGTTGGACCGACGCCACCGTTGCGAACCTCAGCAGTCACCGAGGTAGGCAACTCCGCCCACGCCACGGACGGACGAACGAGAGCAACAGCCAAGTTCGGAGGTTCAGGTTCAACTGGTGTACCTACATGGGTACTGAGCGAGTCGAGTGGAATCCTCCGTTCGCCATCGAGTGGGTCTACCCAGTGGAGTTCCAGCAGTACGCATGGCGTGGTTTCCTGGCTCGGGCATCCACTGGTTTGGCCGGCTCCGATATCGAACAGGACGGTCAGCTCTTCTGAACCCTCAGCAGCTAGCTCTGCAACGGCGCTGCAGTTGGCTCGCGACGGGTCGCCATCTACCGCCAAACAGGAGAAATGCTCAGACGACCCACTACGAAACACCATGTCGGGCTGAGGTGAGCGGACTTCGAGAGTCGTACCCACCGGTAACGCTCGCGGGCTCGGGTTGGACACCCGTACCCGGTAGGTCCCCAAAGAACCCGTAGTAAACGGTTCGTCAGCCTCGACTCGCGCCCGAAGCACCCCGCCACGAAACGTTAGAGCCGCTGTGACCGGAGCAGGAGTAGCGCTAGATGCCGCTGCTGCGTCGCCATTCCACGCGCTCAGGAGCACACATGCAGGGCCGGGTGGCAGTTGTGCATCACAGGAAGGCTGTGGACCTGAATCGGTTCTAACCGAAAGTGTCAGGTTCGGAAATGGCGAACCGTCCGGTACCTCCATCGGATTGGAGCAGGTGGCTGTTCGCTGGTCATCTGTACGGGTACAGGACCATCCTTCTCCACCACCATCGATGGCCGCTGGGGCTGCTACCTGAACGCTCACCAAGGCTCCAGCGGCACCACGCCCTGATCTGTTGGTTACCGCTAGCGAAACTGGGGTATCTGTGTTTGGGACCACCTCAGAACCCGAAAGTTCAAGATCCAATGGCTGAGCCGCTATCGCATCGACGTTGATACTGAGCGTTGACCAAGCTTTGGTCCCGTTGTTGTCGATTACCGAATAGTCGATACTTTGAGCACCGGCAGTGCCAGGAGCAGTGAACGCGATCATCGCTCGACCACTGTCCGCCACGACCTCGGCGGTTCCTCCAGTGACTTCACCTAGTTCCAAACTGGCTGTGTTGAGATTGCCTTCATCATTGGCGAGGACATCGATCTGTGTCGTTGACCCTACGAGCGCCCGTGCGACATCTGGATAGAGACGGGGACCGAACCGAGCTAGTGCTGGAACACATAGCGCCACTCGCGCCACCGTGGCACCCGCGAAATCTGGGATTGGGCGGTTCAGATCTGAAAGGCCCGCCACACCGCTATCCCAAAGAACATAGCGAGTCTGGCCTCCAGCTTGGACTTCGAGCACCAATGCTCTGGCGTTGGTACGCGTCCCACCCGGGGACAACCACGCGGTCACCATTGCGTTGCGCACCTGAACGGAATAGCCCGTCTCTAGGGACTCATCGACAACAGTCGCTGTGTCCGTACCGGCTGGCATGTCACCAACGACAGAAAGAGTTGAATCCGGACATGCGTCGCGAATGTTGGTCGCGCTCACGTCAACACCGTCGATCGGATCAGGCGGCTCCGTGGTCCCGCTTGGGGCTACCCGATATACGTCGCTGACACCATTGGCGTCCTCAGGTGGTGCTGCTAGCAGAGCGCTAGGCGTAGTCCACACGACAGTGGCACCGTCGGCGCTGACGGTTGGACGCAGTAACTGCACATCGAGGTCACGAACAGCGGTAGTGCTCCCTGGCAAGTGACTGATGAGCGTCGGCCACGACGAACCACCGGTCTGGAAGACATCAGCTGCACCATCACTGTCGGCGTAGAGCAGATCTCCACATGTACTGGCGAAGACCACGGCACCGCTCTGGTCAACCGCTCCCCATGGGGTCGCGCCCTCACATGGCCGTTCACCGAATCGCGAGATAAGTAGGGCTTCGTTGGTGCGGCGATCACGGCGAAGCAGATCCGTTGATTCGTTTGTATCAGTCGCGACTCGATTATCAAACAGTTGCGCAGGCGCTTCGGTGCTGAAGAGAACCCAGGTCCCATCAGTAGATACGGCCTCAGGTCCCGGAATCGAACTGTTGCCCTGCGGCGCCGTACCAGCCACCGTGTCGGTGTGACTAAGTAGCGTCACCTGTCCGGTCACAAGATCGGCTGCGAGCACCTCGGTTCCACCTGCGCCATGGCGGGGTTGAAGCTCAAACTCGGACACGAGGTTTGTCGCTTCGGAGGTGAAGGCCACAACGACGCCATCCCCACTGAGCGCAGGACGGTAACTAGCAAAATTGCCGGGCTCATCGTTGCGTTGCGACACGATCCTCGTGACGTTGGTACGCCGGTCCCAAACCTTGACCTGTCGATCGGCTGCGCCACCCTGGGTGGCCTCATAGGCGACGGTGAGTCCGTCATCGCTTATTGACGGTGCGCTCGTGCGTAGCGATGGGTCTGGGTCTACCCGCGACACGATCAAGGTGGTCATGTCGATGGTGTAAACCGATCGTCCACCTTCAGGATTGAACGCTTCGCGCAGCGCAGTGAAGGCGAGGAAGTGACCCTCGTCAGACACCACCACCTCAGCAGGATCCACAACAGTTTCTCTGGCTGGGTCAACCACAGTCAGCGAACCACCAGGAGCAGACAGATAGAGGTGCTTCCCAGGTTGATAACCCTGCGCATCGACGAGTTGGTTTTCCGAGGTGAAACCGACGTATCCACCATCTGGCGACACAGCTGAATCGGCGCTCGCTCCAGGGCCGGGGCCCTGCCCAGGAGCCGCTGCACTAACAAGTTGCGCGTTCGCAACCGGTGTCTCGACCGCTGCACTCGCAGCCTTGTTCTGGCTGGGATCGAGGGCCAAGAGCGGCACCACCAAGAGCAGGCTCAGTGCAACTGCACTCCAACGCACTGCCAAGGTCGACGAAGACGAAGATCCAGTCCCTCGATGTCGTCTCATTGGTGTCCTCCCCAAGTGGCTCCCAGTAGCACCCGCAGGATCATAATAAGACACTTGTCTTATTCAAACTCTTTCGACGAAATTTCTGTGACAACGGCCACATTTTTTCGCCGACACCGAATGGAGCGGACAGCTAGCTACAGGCTCTTACCTCTGGCTGAGCTCGGCGCTATTTCACGGGCTCAGAATCCGACCATATGACAGGCGACGAATCCCCTCAGCTACAACCGCTGGTGGAACTGCAACTTGGGCATGCATGACACGAACTAGTGCCAAAACGAGTCCCGCCGGCCCTCTGCCTCAACGTTGAGGCGAGGAGCCGGCAGGGGCCGCTTAGGTTTGGGGGTAACCGGCGGAATTGCCTACCGGCTCAGCTGCAACCGCTGGTGGAGCCGCAGCTTGGGCAGGCGTGGCATGAACCAGCACGCTGCATCTGTACGCCGCACTGCATGCAGTAGGGAGCGTCTGAATGTGCCGCAGATGGTTTGGTCTGGGGCAACTCATTGCGAGTTGGGGTCTGATCTGTGACTCCTGCACGATCCAAGAGGCTGGGCTGCGAAGTGCCGCCGATCTCTTCCGGAGCCTCTTGCAGCGCTGCTGCTAGCTCAGAAACAGACGGGATGGACTTGGGGTCTGCCGCTAGGTCTGTTCCCTGACGGTTTTCCACGACGGTCTCCTCAACACCGGGAAGTGTTGGCTGGGTGCGTTCCGACACCGTCAAGATGCCGAGCTCTTCGCGCTCTTCCTTGCTTAGGTAGTCGATAGCGAGACGGCGGAAGATGTAGTCGAGCAGCGACGAAGCGATCCGCAGATCCGGGTCGTCGGTCATACCAGCGGGTTCGAAGCGGGTGTTGGCGAAGGCCTCTACATAGGTGCGTAGGTGCACGCCGTACTGCAGGCCGTAGCTCAAGCTGATGGACAGGGCGTCCATGATGCCGGCGAGCGTTGAGCCCT
>JAGQSI010000149.1 GCA_020439605.1 Acidimicrobiales bacterium
TCGCGGCCTTGGCGATGTACTGGAGCGTTTTTGACCGTGCAATCGAGTGGGCCGGAGATTCCAGCGCCAACCTCAACGGCATCTTCGCTCTGCTCATCGCAGTACCAGTAGCCACCACAGTGTTTGCAAGGCGACGCTACCGCGAGGCCAGCGGTGTAAGGCGGGAACTCGTTCGCTTGTCACTCCATGATTCTCTAACCGGTCTCCCGAACCGGATGCTTCTAGCGGATTGGCTGGCCACCGACATCCAGTTGTCCCAGAGAAGGAACAACCAGGCGGCTGTGTTGTTCGTAGATCTTGATCGGTTCAAGCAGGTGAACGACACCCATGGCCATGAGGTTGGAGATCGCTTGATGCGTGCGGTTGCCGAGCGCCTACGCAGCGCTTTGCGCCCGAACGATCGCGTCATCCGTTTTGGTGGCGACGAGTTTGTGATCCTGTGTCCTGAGGTGAACAGCGCCAGTAACGCCGAAACCATTGCGAAGCGCGTCATCGACTTCGTGGAGGAGCCTTTCACCGTCGGAACCGACGTGATGCGTATCTCAGCAAGTATCGGAGTCGCTCTCGCAGAGCACCGTGGCGTAAGACCAGAAGACGTGTTGCGTGACGCTGACGTGGCGATGTATCAGGCAAAGGCAAAGGGCTCGGGCCAGGTAACAGTCTTTGACCGTTCGATGAACGGAGCTCTTACCCCGGCCAACGCCGAGGGACAGATAAGAAGCGCCCTAGAGGCCGGCGAGTTCCATCTGCACTATCAGCCTGTGGTCGATATCACCACCGGCCGAATAGTTGGCGCAGAGGCCCTCCTTAGATGGATATCACCGGAAAAGGGCGCCATTTCCCCCGCCGAGTTCATCCCACTGCTCGAAGAGACCGGGTTGATCGTTCCCGTTGGCAACTGGGTGCTGCACGAAGCATGTAAGGAAGCTGCTCATCTTGCAACGATCACTGGCCAGCGCCATGCTCCCGCGATAACAGTCAATGTGTCGGCCCGACAGCTGTCGCAGTTCGATTTCAGCGAGCAGGTATCCGGAGCACTGGGCAAGGCTGGCGCAGCTGCTGACCGGATTCATCTGGAGATAACTGAGGGTGCACTGGTTCACGATGTGGCGTCGGCATGGACTGTGTTGCGCCAAGCCAAGGCCCTTGGAGTGAAACTCGCCCTTGATGACTTCGGCACTGGCTACTCGTCCTTGTCCTACATCAGACGTTTCAGTCTCGACATGTTGAAGATCGATAAGAGCTTCATCGACGGTATCGATTCGAGCCACGAAGATCGCGCCATTGTGGAACATGTGATTGGTATGGCCGAGGCATTAGGAATGGCGACAGTTGCCGAAGGCGTGGAACGCCCAGAGCAGCTTCCTTGGCTTCGACAACTCGGTTGTCGTCTCGCTCAGGGCTATGCGCTTTCCCCGCCAGTGAGCGCTGAGGCGTTGGAAGCGCTCATAGTCGATGGCAAGATCGAGCCAGCTGCTGGCCGCCTCCCCGCTGAGATTCCCGTGCCACCAGCGCCTGTACCCACAGACGACCGCCCAGACCAATCACAAGCAGCGGGTCCGTTGGTGTTTGAGGCGCCCCTAGCCGACGCCCCACCCCTTGAAGCGCCTAAGCAAGAGTCTGCTTCAGAGCCGCAGCAAAGCCCAGAGGCGGTCGCAGAACCACGGCCGTTGCCAGAACCGGTTCTGGTACGAGCAAATCAGCCAGGTAATGAAATCGGTGGACCTAGCCTGCCCAAGCTGCGCGAATACAAGCCCACCGGCAACTAACTCTCGACCGTAAAGAAGCGGTCCAGGCCCGTGGTGGCCAGAGCAGATGCGGGAATCCCTCGGAAGTGCCTGAGTATCAGGTCTCCCCCGTCACTTCTCAACCGTTTGGTGGCAGCAACCAGTGCACCGAGTCCAGTTGAGTTGATGAAAGTCACCTCGCTGAAGTCCAGAACAACGGACCTCGCACCCGAATCGATTGCAGAATTGATGGTCGCTACCAACAAATCTGCCGACGACAGGTCGATCTCCCCGACGAGTCCAAGAGCAATAATCCCACTCGAGCTGTCACCACTAGTTATGGATAACGAGCGCACAGCCGAACTGCTCAGCTCGTGGCTCGCACCAATGCATGTTGCACCAACTCAAGGAGCGTGTCTCGCGTTGACACACGCTCGCGAGCATCGATGGAAAGCACCGGGGTATCTGGCGAAACTGCCAGCGCTTCACGAACATCTGCTGGGGTGTGGGTAACCTGACCGTCAAAGCAGTTCATGGCTACCACAAACGGGATCTGATGCTCCTCGAAGTAGTCCACCGCGGGGAAGCACTCCTCTAGTCGACGAGTGTCGATCAACACGACCGCACCGATTGCACCACGAACCAGGTCGTCCCACATGAACCAGAAACGGTCCTGGCCCGGGGTACCGAACAGATAGAGCACCAGGTCTGAACCCAAAGAGATACGACCAAAGTCCATGGCGACAGTCGTGGTGGTCTTGCCACTGATCTTTGAGGTGTCGTCGACGTTCTCGCTCACCTTGGTGAGAGCCGCTTCAGTGGTGAGTGGCTCGATCTCGGAGATACTGCCAACGAAGGTTGTCTTGCCAACACCGAAGCCGCCAGCGACCACGATCTTTACCGGCATGGGAGCCGAGGAGTCGAGAGCGGAATCGTCTGTCATGACCATTTCAGAGGGCTTGGAGGCCATCGAGAACCCTTTCGAGCAGTCGTAGATCGGGTCGGCCGGAAGCCGAGCGTGTATTCAGGGCGAGATAGCCCTCGTCCACCAGGTCCCCGAGTACTACTCGGGTTACACCTAGCGGTAGCCGCAAACGGGCGGAAACCTCAGCCGCGGACTGAGGTGTAGAAAGCAGTTGCAGAATCTGGCCGCGCTCAAGTGCCATCGAGTTGCGTGCTGACTCCCCTTTCGGGGTTCGATACACGATTGCCTCGATCGGCACATCTGTGGCGGCGCGGGTTCTGCCGCGAGTGATTGCGTACGGTCTTACCCGTAGTCCGTCTCCGGAATCTCCAAGGCTCATCTCGGTAATGCCCCCTGTAACTCGGCTCTCAGCTCAGGTGTCAATACTGCCCCAGCTCGCTCCACCAACACAGCCATTTCGTATCCGATGAGGCCGACATCGCAGTTCGAGTCGGCAACAACAGCAAGACATGACCCATCGCTGATACCGGTGACGAACAAGAAGGCGTTTTCCATTTCGATCATGATCTGCGTTACCGCACCGCCACCGAAGCGTCCTGCTGCACCATATGCAAGACCGATCAGGCCAGAGGCCACCGCGGCAAAGCGGTCGGCTGCATCTCGATCGAGACCTCGTGATACCGCCATTGGTAGCCCGTCAGCAGAGACCACGACAGCTTCGCTAACCCCGGGAACATGGTCGACGAAGTGCTCGACAAGCCAGTTGACGTTGCGTGCAGCAGCGCTCAGATCACTCATTTGGTTCCCTATCTTCTGGTATGCCGGCGGAAACCGGCTCTTCATTACGTGCTCGTTGTCGACCTGCGGAGTGCTGGGCCAACATCTTGCGAATTTCTTCTGGAGACCTGCGACTTCCGCTCACACCCCGTGGAGCTTCAGATCCTGGAATGGCCCGCACACCACCAGCAGAGCGTGGCACCCGCTTGGCGAGTCCACTCGAAGTGGTAACCGAGCCCATCGCTGGCGCTGGTTGTTCGGCGGGCGCGGCAGGCGCAACCGGCTCTGGCTCCGTCATAGCTGCGTCGGGTTCAGGTGATCTACCGGGTATCGGTGGAACAACGATTGATGGCGGCGGCGTGGTCCTAGGTGCTGCTGGACGCCTAGGAGCGAGCGGTGGTTTCCCGTCTAGGTGACCTGGAGCAGAATCTTGTCCAGCCGCGCTCTCCTCGCTCTGTTGCGCCTCAGTGGTGCTCTCTTTAGGCGGAACCGGCGTACCGAACAGTTTCGGAGCAGCGGGCGCTGCCACTGGTTCTGGATCTGGCTGTGGTTGTTCTGGTGCTGCTTCGCCAAAGGCGCGTGGCGGCTCAGCATCTTCCAAGAAGAACGGCCGAGGACCGGTTGAGGTGCGTGGTGGGGCGGCTGGCTTCTCGGGCGGAGCCTCAAAGCTCAAAGCGGCTGGAACCGAAGGTCTTGCAGCAGCTGGCTGCTCCGGCTCTGGCGTGGGTTCCTCGGCAACAACCGGTTCAGGTTCGGTTCGCGGCGGCCCCCAGGTGACCGGTGGCGGCGTGGAATTTGAGTGAGCTGGGGCTGGTACTGAAACTGGCTCAGGTATCTCGATACCACCGCTGGTCGGTTCTTCTGGCGTGGGTTCGAAGACCGGCTTGAGGCGAGCGGGTGGTTCAAATGTCGCCGAAGGAGAGGCGCCAGAACCTGGGGTATCCATTACGAGAGCCGGTGGAAGCGACACGACAGCGGTAACTCCGCCAGCCGCTGAAGGCATCATGCGCACCGTGATCCCATGCCTCGCCGCGAGTCTGCCGACCACGATGAAGCCGAGCGAACGAGACATTGCGAGACCAACCAAAGGAGGACGGGCCAATGCCTCGTTGGCGTCGGCTAGCTGATCAGCCGACATGCCGATGCCGTGGTCGCTGATGGAGATCACATATCCATCAGCCTTGGTCCTGTGGCCCACCACCTCAACATGGGTTTCAGGCGGTGAGAAGTTGGTGGCGTTCTCCATCAA
>JAGQSI010000150.1 GCA_020439605.1 Acidimicrobiales bacterium
TCGAGAGGCACCACGAACTGCCACTGCAGCAGGCCAGTTCTGCCATAAACGCGGTTCCACCGGTCAACTAGATCAAGAGGGTGGAAGAACTGAGAGATCGTCTGAAGGTTGTCTCGGCGCTGGCGAGGAGCCTTGCGATACCAGGCTTCGTTGAACGCCTTGATCGTGGTGTGGCCAACGAGGTTCAGTGCAAGCGCAGGGAACGTGGCGATGGTTCCCGATGAGAATGCCAGGGGATCACGCCCGGAGCGTTTGTCGAGTTCATCCAAACGAGCGAATCGACCACGATCGAGAATGGAGCGTCCCAAGCTTGAACCGGTGGCCATCAGATCTATCCAGGCAACCGAATAGTCATACTTGTGATCTTCATCAGTCATCTTCGCGATGACCTGATCAAGGTTGTCCGTACGGTCCGTATCCACCACCATTCGGCTTGTCTCGATCTTCTTCAACCGGATGGTGGCATCGAGGATGATTCCGGTGAGGCCCATGCCCCCAGCGGTGGCCCAGAACAGATCAGGGTCTGAGGTTGGGGTTATGCGTTGCTTGCCATGCAGCGGAGTAACGATCGTGATGGCCTCAACAGAACTACACCAAGACCCGACCTTGTGATGGTTCTTGCCGTGGATATCACAGGCAATCGCCCCGCCCACTGTGACCTGACGGGTTCCGGGAGTTACTGGAACGAACCAGCCGAGAGGAACCAGCCAGCGCATCAAATCGTCGAGGCTGGTGCCGGCGTCGGCGGTAACCAGTCCCTGTTCCAGATCCAGGTGATGGATTCCACGCACACCGGTTGCGTCGATAACAGTGCCGCCGCCGTTTTGGGCGGGATCCCCGTAGGAACGTCCCAAACCCCGGGCGATGATGCCGCGCTCGCCAATGGCGCCAGGGTCAATGGCCGCTGCCATCGCATCGGTTGTGGTTGGGTGCAGAACCGTTGATGCGCTCGGCGCGGTGTTGGCCCATCCGGTCAGGCTGGTTCGTTCGGCGGTCATGTTGTGTAAACCCCAACAGCAAACGCGGCGGCCCACAATGCCCCGACGACTATGAGGGTCTTGTCCCCGAGAACAACTTCTTCAGGCGCTCCTCCATGGCCGGTGTCCACCAGCAACGAATAGCGAAGGATTGCCAGTGAGAACGGGATGATCGAGATCTGGAACCAGGGGACCGATGCATCGGTAGCGGCGGCCTTCTCGAAGGCCCACAGGCAGTAACCCACCAGAACCACGCTGGTGGCGATGGTTTGAAGATGAGCCAGGTAGGAAGGTGGATAGACACCGAGGGTTGGACGAAAACTGGCTGCTTCATCTCCCATCTCAACGGCTTCGGCTCGTCGTTTGCCAACAACCATGAACAGTGAACCAAACGAAGCCACGATGAAGAACCAGTCCGAGATGGGGACATCGACTGCTACCGCGCCAGCTATGGCTCGTAGGACGAAACCAGATGCAACCCCAACCACGTCGAGGATTGCGACGTGTTTCATCCAGAGGCTGTATACGGTGGTCATCGCTACGTAGCCACCGATCACCACGGCGAGTTGCCAGCGCACCAAGGCAGCTAGCCCAACCGACGACAAGATCGCAGCAACGCCGAAGAAACGGGCCAGATTCAGCGGGATCTCACCGGCTGCGATTGGGCGGTTCTTCTTGGTGGGGTGAAGCCGATCGGCCTCCACATCCGCCGCGTCGTTGAGGAAATAGGTGCCTGACGCAGCAAGGCAGAAACACCCGAAAGCCGCAAAGGCCGGCCCCAGATGAGAAAGCTCAATGCCGGCTGCTCCCGGTGCAGCGAACACCAGAACGTTCTTTACCCACTGCTTAGGCCTGGCTTCAACCACTAGGGCGCGGGGCAGTGACCTGGGCATCGGCTCAGCCTAAACGATGGTTGCGAGGCCGCTAGAGAGAGCTCACAGTGGGGCCGGTCATGCAACGACGGGTGTCGAGGACGTAAGAGGCCTCAGCAGCAACCATCTCAAGATCGAAGGCGTCATGGTCCACCAAGACAATGACGGCATCGGCCCTTCGGACTTCCTCGGCACTGAGCTCCACCATTTCGGCTCCGCCCATGGCATGGCTTCTTGCCGGGTCCACGTGCGGGTCACACACCGCAACGTCGGCCTCAAGAAGTTCAAGCAGTTCGATGATCCGCGTGGAGGGCGATTCACGATCATCGCCGGTGTTCTTCTTGTAGGCGAGGCCCAGAACCAGGATCCTTCTACCCTTCACCGGCAACTCCCGTGCGTTGAGGGCAGCGACGAGACACTGGATCACATAGTCCGGCATGTGTTCGTTGATCTCGTTGGCCAACTCAACGAAACGGAAGGTTCGTCCAAGCGTCTGCTTCACCTTCCACGACAGATAGGACGGATCGATGGGCAAGCAGTGTCCGCCGACTCCCGGGCCCGGTCGAAATGGCATGAATCCGAACGGCTTGGTTTCTGCAGCGTCGATGGCATCCCAGACGTCGATGCCGAGGTCCTGCGCATACATGGCGAGTTCGTTGACCAGTGCAATGTTGACGTGACGGAAAGTGTTCTCGAGCAGCTTGGTGAGCTCAGCTTCTTTGGGGGACTTGACCGGTACCGTGCGAACCACGATGTCGTCGTAGAAACCCTTGACGGTGGCGAGGCTCGCAGCATCAATGCCCGATACCACCTTGGGCGTGGTCTCAAGTGTGTAGACCTTGTTGCCCGGATCGATTCGCTCTGGCGAGTAGCCAGCGCCAAAGTCCTCGCCGGCCTTGAGCCCGCTGCCTGCTTCGAGGATCGGGATCATCAGCTCCTGGGTGGTGCCCGGGTAGGTGGTGGATTCCAGGATGACGCAGGCACCTTTGCGCAGGTGCTTGGCCAACTCCGCTGCTGAGTCCTCGATATAGCTGAGATCTGGGAGGCCCTCACGTAGCGGAGTGGGCACCGAGATGACAGCGATATCGAAATTGGCGAGGTCTGCAGGATCAGCGCTGGGTTTGAACGAACCATCCTTGAGGATCGGCTCGATCCTTTCATCGGGAATGTCCTCGATGAACGACACCCCGTTTGTGAGGGCCTCGATTCTTACCTTGTCGAGGTCATAGCCGACGACCTCATAGCCCTGCTCCGCAGCGCGAACAGCCAGTGGAAGCCCCACGTAGCCCTGGCCGATTACCACGACCTTGGTTGAGCGCGCGTTGTTGGACATTCGGCAATTCCCTCCTCGCGAAGACCTCGATCTGAGGCCGCGACGCCGGAAAATCTAGCACTGCGGAGGTGTTGCCAAGCGAGCCAATCCTGCTGAAGGTAACCTCCCGCGCATCGCCTCAAAGGAGTGACCCATGGTTGAACGTGCCCTCAAAAATCTCGTGAACGGCCAAGCAGTAGATGCCATTGATGGTGCAACCCTCGAGTTGGTTGACCCCTCTACCGGTGAAGTGTTCGCAGACTCCCCGAACTCGGGTCCAAATGACGTGGACGCTGCTTGTCGGGCCGCCGCAGACGCGTTTGATGGCTGGCGAGACACGACCCCGGCCCAACGTCAGCTCGCACTGCTCAAATTCGCGGACCTGGTGGAACAACACGGTGAGGAGATAGTTGCTCTCGAATGTGAGAACACCGGCAAACCAATCGGGTTGACAGCTGACGAAGAACTTCCCCCGATGGTGGACCAGATCCGGTTCTTCGCTGGCGCGGCGCGGATCCTGGAGGGCACGTCGGCCGGCGAATACATGGAGGGGCACACCTCCTGGATTCGTCGAGAACCAGTTGGGGTATGTGCCCAGGTAACTCCGTGGAACTATCCGATGATGATGGCGATATGGAAGATCGCCCCAGCGCTTGCTGCTGGCAACACGATTGTGCTCAAACCGAGCGACACGACACCGCTGTCCACGGTGCGTCTTGGCGAACTCGGCGCTGAGGTGTTCCCGCCGGGAGTCTTCAACGTCATTTGCGGAGACCGATCCACCGGGGCGGCGCTTGTTTCGCATCCAATCCCGGACATGGTTTCAATCACTGGTTCCGTGCGAGCAGGCATGGAGGTCATGCGCTCCGCTGCTGATGATCTGAAGAACATCCACCTAGAACTCGGCGGCAAGGCCCCGGTCATCGTGTTCGGCGATGCCGATATCGAACGGACCGTTGGCGGGCTCAAGGCGTTTGGCTACTACAATGCCGGTCAGGATTGCACCGCCGCCTGCCGTGTCTATGCTCATGCCTCCATCTATGACCGGTTTGTCGCCGATCTGTCCGCTGCCGCGGCCAGCATCGTCTATGATCAGGGCGACGATACCACGAACGAGATCCCGCCGCTGATCTCGCAGCGTCAGCGCGACCGGGTGGCAAGTTTTGTCGAACGTGCCTCTGAACAGCCGCATATCGAGATCGCCACCGGAGGCGGCCCCGCTGGCGGCTCAGGGTTCTACTACAAGCCGACCGTGATCGCGGGAGCGCTGCAATCCGATGAAATCGTCCAGCGCGAGGTCTTTGGCCCGGTTGTCTCGGTCACGCGGTTCACAGATGACGACCCGGTGATCGACTGGGCGAATGACAGCCCTTACGGGCTGGCATCCTCGGTCTGGACGCAGGATATCGGCAAGGCGATGTCGGCTTCGGCGGCGCTGCAATACGGCTGCACCAGGGTCAACACGCATTTCATGCTGGTCAACGAGATGCCGCATGGCGGGCTGAAGCAGTCC
>JAGQSI010000151.1 GCA_020439605.1 Acidimicrobiales bacterium
GCCGCTCACCCGCAAATCTGAGCCCTAAGCGGTCACTCTCCCTCCACCGATGATGGCTCGGGTTCAGCCGCCGCTGGCTATGCCTGAAATGGTGGAAGCAGCTTCCTCGAACAAAGGAGCCAATGCTGATGCCCAACCAGGCAGGGAGACCGACAACGTTCGCCAAGTCACTTCCCTGTCGGTGACCTGGTAATGATGGACCAGCTTTTCACGGTTCTTCGCCGCATCGCTCCAACTAACCCCTTCAGGGGCCTCGAGACCTCGCGCAGCAAGCGTTTTCGCTGCCTCACCAATCTTGATCATTAGTGAGTCTCCAGCCTCTTGGGCGAGCTCATCGTCGGCATAGGCTTCTTTACCTTGAGCCACTATCGCTTGAGCAAGTACTAGCCAATGCTGAATGTGGAGCAGTTCTTTAGCAACCCGCAACTCCATCACACGAGAACCTTGTCTTGAAGAATGTCATGGTCCATGGTTGGGTCAAGGCCGCGATAGCTGACGATATCGACGCTTCGACCGAGGACCGCCTCAAAGGCTTCCTCTAGATGAACCATTGAGAACATGTCGGCATCAGCGGGCGGCTGAACGAGGAAGTCCAGGTCAGAATCCACTCGATCGTCACCTCGTGCCGCTGAGCCAAAAACCGCTAGCTCAGTGAAACCACGGCTTTGCGCTACTTCACGAAGCACGCCCCTGCCGGCGGCTACCAGATGACTAGGGCGTGCACCTTCAGTGCGTTCGCTCGCAACTTGGTAGCTGATTGCTGGCTGTGTGACTCCGAGCCGCTTCGCAATATCACGCTGTGACTGCCCGTTGAGAAGCATGGCTCGCAGCATAATCACACGCCGAAGCCGAGCAATCTCAGCGTCGAGCGTTGCTCGCTCATACTCCACCATCAGGGACATAAAACTATTTTATCACCCACAGCGGGCGGCTGAACGAGAAAGCCCAGGTCACGATTCGCTCAGTCGGCAGTGACCCCGCCAACAGGCCCAGCTTGTGGGCCGGCGTCTCGTGACGCATACCCGTAGTAGTACTGGGCGTCTGGTGTTTCCGATGAGGCGTTGAACACCACACCTAGCACTGGCGCATCGAAGCGTTGCAGCACCTCGGCTGATCGCCGTGCCGCTTCAACTGTTGTCTTGCCCGAGCGCAGCACCAACAGCACCTGATCGGCCAGGTCCAACAGTCCCCCGGCGTCGTTGGTGGCAAGGAACGGTGCGGTGTCCAACAAGATCACATCCACCAGCGGCTTGGCCAGATCCACCACTTTGCGTTGCAACGCAATCACTTCGAGTGGGTGAACGTCGGGGTCTCCTTCGCCCAACCCGGTCACAAGTTTCACCCCTGGCAGTGATGTCTGTGTGAGATGCACTACCCCAGCGGTGCCAGTGTCGATCGCTACCCCAGCATCGGCTGGGCCTTTGCCGTCACCCAACAAATAGGCGTGGACCCGGGGCCGGCGGAAATCACAGTTGATGACCAGTACCTTCAACCCGCCCTCAGCCAACACTGCCGCAAGGTTGGCAACCGTGGTGGTCTTGCCTTCGCCCGGATTGGGCGACGTCACCAGCAACACGATGGCCGAGTCATCAGATCTGGCCTTCTGGCTGAGCGCAAAGAGCACTGCGCTGCGCACCACACGGTAGGCCTCGGCCACGTGAGAGCGCGGACGTGTGGCCACAACCACTTCTGCACCGTGTTGTTCTTTGCGGGTGAGTTCCGGGATCTCCGCCACAACGGGAAGGCCGGTTTCTTCTTCAACCACTTCTCGTCGACGCAGCCGCCCGTCGAAACGTTCAAGCACCAGAACCAACCCAACCCCGAGCCCAAACCCAACAACTGCGCCCATTGCGCCACGAGTGGGACGGCTCATCCCAGCCGAAGGCCCGCCACCAACCGAGCGGTCAGCGTCGGCCGGCGTGGTGGTTTGCTTGCCTGTCACATAGTCCGCACCGTCACGGATCTGACGTCGAATCTCGTCGTAGTCATATTTGGAGATCTGAGCAGAGCGAGCCGCTTCCAAGGTCACCAACCCAACGGTGGTAACCGGATTCTGCGAGAGCTGAGTGAACTGCTCATACACAGACGAGTACGCATTGGTCAAAGACCGTTGCTGGGCTTCTAGCTGTGGCCGATCCGGCGGGTTGGCAGCGATACGAGTGTTTAGATCCGCGATTTGTTGGTCGAGTTCGTCGAGCTTGGAGACGATCTCGTCTCGTTGAGTTGTGGTGTTGGTCTGGTTCTGTCGGCCAACTTCCATTATCAAAGTCATCGCTGTGGTGTCTGCGAGTTTCACTGCCTTTTCGGCATCGGTCGAAATCGCCACAACCTCTACGGAACCAACCCCGGTCCTAGGAAAACCGATCACGGATTCCTGGACGTCTCGCTCCTTCATGTCGAGCTGCTGGGCCACCTGTTTTGGCACCACACCGGTGCTGGCCAAATAGGCCGTCTGCGCCAGATCTGGCTCCACCACAGTACCATTGGCGCCCACAGCAGAACGATCCACGGTAAGCACATGAGCTGCTTTGTAATAGGTGGTGGCGTTTACGGGCACCCCAACTTTGTTGACCGCTACCGCTGTGCCTGATGCGGTTAGAAACGCCAGCGCAGCACCAAGCAACGTTGGCACAGCGACCAGAAACCATCTACGTCGAAACGCTGAGCGATAGAGCCGCAGTTTCTCGCGGGGGTCCAGAAATTTGGGCTGGGCAACACTGGGGCCGTCGACTCTCACATTTGAGCCTCAACCGGTACCGCCTTGGAAGTGTTTTTGTCCCGCTCTGACTGTACCTCTTGATAGCCATAGTGGTAGTAGGCGCCCGAAACTTCTTTCAAAGCGTTGAACACCACACCAATAACTGGCGCATCGAAACGGTTCAACAGTTCTGCGGAAAGTTCAGCAGAATCCACTGAGGTCTTGTTGGATCGCACCACCAGCAGCACCTGATCGGCAATATCGATCAACGCGCTGGCATCGTTTGTGGCGAGCAGCGGCGCAGTGTCCAACAAGATCACATCCACCAACGGCTTGGCCAGATCCATCACCTTGCGCTGCATCGTGATCACCTCTAGGGGTTGCACCGAAGCATCGCGTTCGCCAAGCCCAGACACAAGGCGCACACCTGGGATCCGGGTGGGGGCAAGCTGCACGGAGCCGGCCCGTCCAGCATCCACCGTGACCGCAGACTCATTTGAACTGTCACCATTTTCAAGCAAATAGGCTTGGACTCGCGGCCGGCGGAAGTCACAGTTCACAACCAGAACCTTGAGCCCACCTTCGGCCAACACTGCCGCCAAGTTGGAAACCGTAGTGGTCTTGCCCTCTGCGGGTGCTGGCGAAGTGACCAGAACGGTGAGCGCACCATTTCTTGGACGGTCGTCGTTGTTCATGGCGAACATGACCGCACTTCTAACAACGCGGTAGGCCTCGGAAGTCTGAGACATCGGCTTGGTCAGTACCGCAATATCGGTCCCATGTATCTCATTGCGATGGAACTCTGGAATCTCCGCTATGACCGGGTATCCGGTTACCTCTTCCACATCTCCACGCCGACGTAGCTTCCCGTCGAAACGTTCCAACATGAGCGTCAACGCCACACCTAGGCCAAGACCCAAAATGCCACCCATGCCAGCACGAGTGGAGCGGCCCATTCCGGCCTCTGGGGTGGTGGGTTCGGTTGCTGCCTCTGCTGGCTGCGTTGGCGACACACCAGTTATGTAGGAGGCGCCTTCACGAATCTGGCGGCGCAACTCGGTGTATTCGGGCTTGGTGATGGACACCGCCGTTGCCACCTCGAGGGTGGAAAGCCCTCCCGCTGTGGGGTCCACCGAAGACAGGGACGTGAACTGTTGATACACCGACGCGTATTCGTTGGTGATCGAAAGCCGTTGCGCTTCTACCTGCGAACGATTTGGTGGATTGGTTGCAAGCTGTGCGTCAAGGTCTGCGATCTGCTGGTCGAGATCTGCGAGACGCACCATGATCTTGTCTCGGGCTTGGGCGAGTTTGGCCGTGGCTTCGTTGGTGATCTTCAACGTCAGAGCGTTAGCTGTGGCATTGGCGAGGCGCACCGCTTTGTCCGGGTCCTCGCCCACTGCGATCACATCAACCGATGAAACCTCGTTGTGAGGAATTCCGATGACCGAGGACTGAACTTCTTGCTCGGTCACCTGCAACTCTTTGGCCACTTCTTGAGGCACAGAGCCAGTGTTTGCGAGGTATGCGGCCTGGGGCAGACTGATGGTTGGCACGTCGCCCGAACCGCTGCCCGGGTTCAACGTGAGAACGTGTACGGCCTTGAAGTATGTGCCGGTGACAACCGGGGTGCTCTTGCGCTCGTTTACCACCACTGGTTTGGGCGGAGCGGACCATGTGAACCAACCACCTGCTGCGCCGAGCACAGCCGGGATCAACACCAAGAACCAGCGACGGCGAAACGCTGAGCGATACAGCTTCAGTTTCGCACGAGGATCAAGCACTGCGGGCTGACCTGAAGGTTGGTTATCTACTCGCATGGCTCCGATTGAGATCTAGGTGCGGCCGGTTGGCCATGTTAGTTGGCAAGAGTGCGTTGGCTGACGTCATCGGTTTTGTCCACCGGATCGGCGTAGTAGTACTGGGCGTCTGGCGCTACCGACGATGCGTTGAACACCACGCCAAGCACTG
>JAGQSI010000152.1 GCA_020439605.1 Acidimicrobiales bacterium
CGGCGGTGCCCTGAACCTCGACAAAGCCGCCAGCTCCGGTCATGACCACGTTCATGTCGGTCTCGGCCGTGGAGTCTTCAATGTATGGAAGATCGAGCATCGGTACTCCACCAACCACACCAACAGAGATAGCTGCACATTCGGTGATGAGAGGGTTCTTTCGGATGGCCCCACTCAGAACAAGGCGGGTCAACGCATCGTGAAGAGCCACATAGCCACCACAGATCGAGGCGGTACGAGTCCCGCCATCTGCCTGAAGGACGTCGCAGTCCACGATCACCTGACGCTCACCGAGCGCTTTCATGTCGCACACGGAGCGCAGTGAACGACCGATCAGGCGTTGGATCTCCTGGGTGCGTCCGGACTGTTTTCCTTTGGCCGCTTCTCGGCTGATCCGCTCCGCAGAAGCACCGGGCAACATCGAGTACTCCGCGGTAACCCAACCCTTGCCACTGCCCTTCATCCAGCGAGGCACTGACTCGTCCACCGAAGCGGTGCAAAGCACCCGCGTTCCCCCGAAAGACACCAGGACCGAGCCTGCAGCCTGAACGGTGAAGTCGCGTTCGAAGGTGATCTGTCGAAGCTCATCGGGTTGGCGTCCATCGGAGCGCATGGCTCTCCTCGTCTAGGTAGAGATGTGAATTTGAGGTGGGTCAGCGGAGACCCAGCTCGGCCCCGATGACCATGGCGACACTAGTTGGGTCGCCATCGCAGCGAGATTTCAGTTGGACCAAGGAACTGGGTCAGCGCTCACAAGTTCAGGTCCGAGCAAACGACCACCGAGTTCAGCAAAACGCTCTATGTCACCCGACGACAAGAACTTTGCTTGACCAACACGATCGGGGTTGGCCGCCGACACAGCTCCACTGGGATCGCCCAGGAATTCAAGGGCCTCGAAAGCGGTCTCGTCCGCAGATGAAACAAGGACCACGTCTCTGCCGACAACATCGGTGATGGTTCTTGCCAGGTACGGATAGTGGGTACAACCCAACAACAAGGCATCCACCTTGGCGTCGATGATCGGAGCCAGGAGTCTCTCAGCGAGCACATGGACCTGGTCACTGGTGGTCTCGCCCCGTTCCACGAACTCCACGAATCCAGGACATGCGGCAACAGCTAGTTCTACGTTGGTAGCAACGTTTTCGACAGCGTGTTGATAGGCACCTGAGCGCACCGTTCCCACCGTTGCGATCACACCAACCCGGCCGCTCTCGCTCGCTCTCACCAGCGATCTGACCCCCGGCCCAATAACACCCATCACCGGCACGTCGAGCTCCGCTCGAAGCGATTCGAGCGCTGCAGCAGCAGCGGTGTTGCATGCAACTACCAGCATCTTCACATCGTGCTCGTCCACCAGGTAGCGGCCGATCTCGTGAGCGAATCCGGCTACCTCCTCAAGCGGACGGGGCCCATAGGGATATCTGCCCGTGTCTCCCAGGTACACAAGATCCTCGGCCGGCAGCAGGTCCAAGAAGGCCCTAGCAACTGTTAGCCCACCGAACCCACTGTCGAACATCCCTATCGGGCGATCGTCATTGGCCGCAGTGCTCACTTCCACAGATTACGGGGGTGACCTAGCCAAGAGCCCATTGACGTGCTTTGCTATAGGGGCACGCGCCTAGCGTTGACCAAGCTCCTTTGGAGGAACCATGATCACCAGCAAGTTGATTGCAGCGACTGCGATGACCGCCGCAGTACTGGGCGGGGCCGTGATCGGCGCCACCGTTGGGAATCCGCTCACGTCGGGTGCTCAGGATTCAGAGCTCTCAACCACCAACACCGCGCCAGCCCCAGAGGCCAACAAGAGCGAATCACCAAAATCCGAAAAAGGTGAGCGCAAAGGCCACATGCAGGGCTTCTCCATGGATGAGATCCTCAAGCCTGCAGCCGATGCTCTCAACATGACCACCGATGAGCTTCGCAGCGAGCTCTCCAACGGTAAGTCGCTTGCCACAATCGCCAAGGAAAAGGGCGTAGATCGCAAGGTTCTGGTTGACGCGCTGGTCAAGGCTGCCGAGGCAAAGATCGACGAACTCAAGGCAAAGCTCCCCGAGGTGATCGACAAGGCGATCGATGTCACCCCTCCCAAGATGGGTGAAGGATTTGGCAAGGGCAAAGATGGCAAGGGACCAATGAACCTTGATGAAGCCGCCGACGCTCTCGGAACAGCAGTCGATGATCTCTGGTCACAGCTAGAGGACGGCCAAACCCTCGCCGACATCGCCAAGAACAACGGTGTTGATCAACAAAAGGTGATCGACACCATGACCAAGGGCATCAAGGCCCATCTCGACTCTCAGGTCAAGGCCGGCAAAATCACCCAGGCCGAAGCCGACAAGCGTCTAGCGGAATCCACCAAGCGGATCACCGACATGGTGAACAACGGGTTCGACAAAGCAGGCCAGTGGCGTTTCGAAGGTCATGGCGACGAGGACACACCAAAAGCGGGTGACTGAAACCGCCTTGCCAACAAGCAGCGATCAGAAGTAGATCGTTGCCTTAGCTCTGGCTTCGACCTCGTCGAGCGGGGCTGTCCATGCCCCAGTGCTCAAGTATTTCCAGCCGCTGTCGCATGCGATCGTAACTATGGTGCCTTCATCGATTGCCTCGGCCGCTTTTGCAGCGCCGGCCATGATGGCACCAGAGGAGATGCCCACAAACAGACCTACCTCGGTCATGCGGCGGGTCCACTCGATGGACTCACGGGGGCGCACGATCATCTTGCGATCAAGAACCTCATAACCATCCCAATCGGTGAACACCGGCGGAATGAAGCCTTCGTCGATGTTCTTGAGACCATCCACCATTTCTCCCGCAGGCGGTTCGATGGCCCAGATCTGGATGTCGGGGCTCTGTTCCTTCAGGTAGCGCCCCACCCCCATGAGGGTCCCAGCGGTCCCCAGCCCGGCGATGAAGTGAGTGATCTCGGGAACGTCTTTCCAGATCTCAGGTCCGGTTCCCTCGTAATGGGCCGTGGGGTTGGCGTGGTTTCCGTACTGGAACGGGAACCACCAATCAGGGTTCTCGTCGGCAAGAGTCTGAGCCCGACGCATCGCACCATTGGATCCTTCCGAGGCCGGCGAAGCAATGATCTCAGCTCCCCACACCTCAAGAGCCTGACGGCGCTCGACCGAGACGTTCTCGGGTAGAACAACCTTGAAGGGATAGCCCTTCATCTTGCAGATCATGGCCAGAGCAATACCGGTATTGCCCGACGATGACTCCAGAACCACCTTGCCGGGGCTCAACAGACCACGAGCCTCGGCATCTTCGATCATCCACTTGGCGGCGCGGTCCTTCACCGACCCGCCCGGGTTCTGACCTTCGAGCTTGGTGAAGATGCGAACATTCGGGTTCGGGCTGAGCTTTGAGATGTCGACCAGAGGCGTATTGCCGATCAGGTCAGTAACGCTGGCGAAGACCGCCACGATGGGCTCCTAGAAAGGTGACTGGACTACTCAGGATTCTAGGAGCAGTGAGCCACAATCCCCTACCTCAACCCTCGACAATTGCGACTGGAGTCTCAACAATGGTTCCACCGTCGAGAATCCAAGAACGCAACATGGGTTCACGGTCACGCAGTGACACGATCACATAATGCCAACCCACAAGGAGGGGGTTGTCTGCCTGGGCCACATCTGTTGGCGAAGGATAGGGATCGGTGTGGGTGTGTGAATGCATGACGCCCACCACATCGAGCCCGCTAGGCCCAAGAGCCTTGTCCGCAGCGATGAAACCGTCGGGGCCAATGGAGTAGGTCTTGGCCGACTCGTCTGCATTTCGAGTTGGAATGAACACTGTTACGTGGTCCTCGCCGAAACGACCACCGAGCAGACCACAGGCCTCATTGGGAAGCCCGACGATCGCATGATGGACCATCGCTAGATGAGCAGATCGAGCAATTCGAAGCACCGCCACAAGGTAGCGGTGAAACTGGCGTCGCCGCGAGCCCTCTCGCCAGATAGCCTCCGATAACTATGGCCGCACAGAAGAAGAAGCCCCAGAGCAACGTTGTGGCCACCAATCGTCAGGCCCGTCGTGACTATGAAATCTTGGAATCGTGGGAGGCGGGCATTGTCCTACAAGGTTCCGAGGTGAAGTCACTCAGGGAATCAAAGGTCCAGCTCTCAGATGCCTACGCCCGGGTTCAGGGCCACGAGTTGTACCTCGTCGGCCTGCATATCGCGTCCTACTCCAATGCATCCGCACAGGGTGGCCATGAGCTAGCCCGAACCCGCAAACTCCTGATGCACCACCATCAGATCGATGAGATAAAGCGTCGAGTGGAACAAGATCGCCTAACCCTGATCCCTCTCAAGATGTACTTCACCAGAGGGATGGCAAAGGTTGAACTAGGGATCGGCAGAGGCCGCAAGCACTACGACAAGCGCCAAGTAATTGCCGAGCGAGATGCAGAGCGAGACGCCCGCCGCGCAATGGCAGCCCAACGCCGCAACGACGACTGAGCACTCCGCTGCGGACTAGCGCGATTTCGGTTGTCGGGTCGTGTGGGTCCACACGTAAGTCCAAACGTAAGTCCAAAGAGGCAACTGCGCCCTGCGAGTCCCGAAATTCACAGTGGTGTAGAGGACCGGAGCCGCTAGCCTTGACGCTGCCGCGAACCATCACGTTTTAGCTCG
>JAGQSI010000153.1 GCA_020439605.1 Acidimicrobiales bacterium
CGGAACCATGTCTACCGGCCAGCGCCAGAGGGTCAAGCTGGCCCAAGCACTAGCACACGATCCGAAACTCGTACTTCTGGACGAACCAACCGACGGGCTCGATCCAGTTCAGCGAGACGCCATGCTCGAGCTCATTCACCGAATCGGTCACGAGTTCCAGATCACTGTTTTGTTGTCATCGCATTTGCTCGAAGAGGTCGAACGAATCTGCGATGCCGCTGTCATTCTGTCTGGTGGAGTCGTTGCCGCATCCGGCTCCCTCGAAGAACTAAGAGGAGCAGGCGAAGGCGTTGCAGTCGAGTTCGATGGAGATCATTCCCTAGTGGTCGACACGCTCAATCAGATCCACGCAACCGGAGCCCAGATTCGCCAAGAGGGACGAGGGTTCGTGATAACTGGAGATGACCAGCTAGCAACCACAGTTCGCGACGCCATTGCGCACAGTGGAGTTGGGCTAAGACGGCTCGGACGACGCACCGTTTCGCTCGAAGAGGTGTTCCTGGGAGTGGGCGCAGGCGCGGACCCAACCAAAGACCCTCGCCTCAGCGGACAACTTCCACCTCCTCCCAACGCCAGGGACCTACCTCCTCCCCCATCTGCTGGCTCACAGGGAGCGTCATTTTGAGCTCACAAGAGGTCTTCACCGGAGATGCCCAGATCATCGACCGCGGTTACCGCAAATACGATGGTGTCCGAACTGGTGTCTTCGGTGCCCAGCGTGCGGTCTTTCGCCATTCCGTGCAACGAGCGCTCGGAATGCGTCGAACCATATGGGCCAAGCTGTTACCCATAGCCACCATTGGCTTTGCCTACGTACCAGCGATCGTGTTCGTCGGCATTGTTGCACTGTTTCCCAAAGCAGACACCGCTGGGCTCGTGCTGCCCTCCTATGGGGACTACTACGGGTTCATAATCGCAGCCATCATGGCATTCGTTGCACTGGTTGCACCCGAGGTTCTCTGCACGGACCGCCGCTCAGGGATGCTTGGCATTTACCTCGCTGCACCGCTCAACCGAGACACCTATCTCATCGCCAAGTCTGCAGCGATTGGATTCGTAGTGTCATTGGTTTGTCTCGGACCACCATTGTTCATGTTCCTCGCCAACGTCTTGCAGAGCCAAGGCCCAGAAGGCGCCGGCGAAACGTTGAGCACACTGGGATCGGTACTGCTCGCCGGCCTATTGACTACAGCGCTCTATACAGGCATCACCGTTGGCATCACGAGCCTTACCGATCGCAAGTTCATTGCGATGGCCGCGATCATCATGTTGTTCCTCGTAACCATCTCCACCGCTGGGATGATCGATGGCGTGGGAGGGCCACGGGGCATCTACTGCTTCGCACCCACCATGTTGTCGCTCGAGATCGCACTTCGAGTTCATGGAGAGTCCAGCATCATCATGTACGACGTCCCAAGCTCCACGCTCTATGTCGCCTGGGCCGTCTGGACCTTCGGCGGTTTCGCCATAGCTCGCAACCGTCTTCGTCGACTTCCGGTGACACGATGAGCGCTACTCCAATCACCCCTGCACCCATGATCGAGGTCGAGAACGCCTCGAAATGGTTTGGAGATGTGGTGGCGGTCTCGGATGTCTCCTTCTCCTTGGGACCTGGGGTTACCGCGCTTCTCGGTCCCAACGGCGCCGGCAAGTCCACTCTGCTTCGGATGTTGTGTGGGCTTACCCCACCTGATCGAGGAACAGTTCGGATCCTTGGCGCAGACCCTCGAAAAGACATAGCTGTCAGGGGTCGCATTTCCATCGTCCCTCAACAAGAAGCCATGTTTGAGGCCCTAGGCGCATTCGAGTTCGTCCGCCTAGCAGCGGTACTCAATGGCATCTTCAACCCAGACGAAATCGCACGATGGGCACTACAGGTTGTAGAGCTTGACCCGGACGAAAAGCGCAGCACCACCACGTACTCCAAAGGTATGAAGCAAAGGGTGAAAGTTGCCCAGGCTCTCGTCAATGATCCAGCAGTCATGGTGCTTGATGAACCGCTCACAGGCCTCGACCCACGCCAGCGCAACCATCTGATCGAACTGTTTGGCAGGCTAGGTGACGAAGGACGTTGCGTGATCGTCTCCAGCCACGTACTCGATGAAGTAGAACGCTTCGGATCGAGAGTGCTCGTGGTTGCTCAAGGCAGACTCGCAGCAACCGGGGACTTCCGTGCCATCAGAGACCTGATGGATGATCGGCCACACCGCATCAGGGTTAGAACCGACAAACCCCGAGAACTAGCAACCGAAGTGATGGCATCGGTCGGGGCCCTTGCCGTACGGCTCGAGCCGCCAAGTACCGGACGACCCGGAGGGTTTGTGGTGGACACCAACGATGCCTCGTTGTTCCGAACAACGATTGCGACTGCATCTCAACGCGTCGGTGCGTCGCTAGTTGAGGTAACTCCCCTCGATGATGACCTCGACTCCGTCTTTAGATACCTGGTGCAGCGATGACCACCACCACTCAGCCGCCGTCGCCCGTACGGGGAAGTGCATTGGACCGGACCCTGCGCGCCGAGTATCGCCTGATACTTCGCTCCATCTGCACCCCCGGAAGACTCGCCGCACTGATCATTCTGAGCGCCATCAGTCTTCTCACCGCTTTTGCCACCAAAGCCGGGTCTTCTCTTGACCCTCTCCAAGACGGCGTCGGGTATGTGAATGCCAACGTGGCCACGCTGATTCCAGTGGCTGTGTTGGTTCTAGGCGCAGCATCTCTCGGGGACATGCTTGAAGACGGTTCCATGGTCTATCTCTGGCTCAGACCAGTTCCCCACTGGGTCCACCTACTTGCGGCGTGGATGGCAACAGTCACTGTTGCTGTTCCGGTGGTATTGGTACCGGTGATTGCCGGAACATTGGTTATTCACCCGGATTCCACGCTCCTGTTGTCTGTAGTTGTGGCGGGGCTTGTAGCAATAGGCGCATACTCAGCCTTGTTCGTCACCGGAGGCGTCCGTTTCAAACGGGCACTTCCTTGGGGACTTGTCTACATCTTGATCTGGGAGGGCTTCGTGGCCTCCGCAGGTCAGACCGCAACCAAGCTCGCAGTGCGCTCGTATGTGCGTTCAATCCTTGAGCAGATCACCGGCGTTGAGCTCAAACTGGCGAACTTTTCGTTGGCCTCCGGGATTCTTGTGCCACTGCTCGTAGGCGCCCTGATCCTCGCCTACGGGGCACGCCGACTCTCTCGCTCAGACATCGCCTGAGCCCACCCGGGCTCACTCAGTTTCTCGTCGCCTGAACCCATCCGGGCTCACGTCATTTCGCTAGGCGCAACCAACGATGCGTGCCTGGCACAAGGAGCGCTCAAACTCTCGGTGTAACAGTGGTCGATTTTCGACCATCTCTACACCGAGGGTTCAGTAACAGTTCCACGAAGACACGATGGCGGAACCAGTGTGCCCACCGCCTACTTTCGAGAGATGACCGAAATAGCTGCTATCGGAGCCATTGGGTACTTTGCTGTCTTTGGGGCCGGCTTTGTCTTTAGGCCAGACCTTGTTGAACGATTTGCTCTGAGCTGGAGCGACCCAGCCGGCAAGACAGAGGTACGTTGCTACTACGGCGCCGTCTCCTGGGCTCTGGCGGGATTCCTCGGTTACCTACTAACTCAAGACCTCGCAGACGAAGCCCTCGTTGGCGTACTCATCTTGGCAAGCTCCGTGTTGACGATGCGCGTTATCGGAACAGTGGTTGATGGCGGCATGAGCCACCCCTATTCACGCTCTGCGCTGCCAGTCGAGGCTCTCTTCGTTCTAGCCGTCGCGGCTGTCGTCGTCTTTGGCTGATGCCAACTAGGCAACATGTCTACGAGCTAGCGCCTCACGGACCACCACCACCACAACACCGAGAGTTTCGAGGGGCACGCCCGATGAGGGTATCGGCAAGCAATCAAGCGGATGGGCCCGACCGAGTGCATCAGGCCAGAAGCCGCACGAGCTTGAAAGGTCAGGCCTGGGACTTGCGGGACAACAACTGAGCCACGAGCTTGCCGTCGGCCTGACCCTTGGATGCCTTCATGATCTGTCCGGTGAAGAAGCCGCTCAGCTTCTTGCGGGACTTGTCATCGCCAATCCTGAACTGCTCCCATTCCGATGGGTTGGCCGCAATAACCCCGTCCACGATGGCCTCAAGCGCACCGGTATCCATGGCCTCGAAGCCCTTGGCCGCTGCTATCTCGGCAGCAGTAGACGACGGGTCGGCCACCATTTCAGCCAACACCTGCTTGGCCTGCGTGGCTGTCAGTTCCCCACCAACTTCCATCTTGACCAGATCAGCCAGACGTTGTGGCGCCAGCGCAGCTCCATCATCGCCGGCGAGGTTCTGGACGATATGGATCAGCGCCCGTGATGGGTCTGCTCCGAGCGCAATTGCCTCAACAGCTTGGTCATCTTGGCCTCGCTCTACCGCGGTCACCACTGCCTCGGAACCAGCGTCCTCACCGGTTTGATCTGCGAGGCGACGGCGGCGCTCAGATGGAAGCAACGGAAGGGCCTCTTTGAGCTCGGCGAGTCGCTTGGCGCTCAGTTGCACGGGCACCAGGTCAGGCTCGGGGAAGTAGCGATAGTCATCGGCTTCCTCCTTGGAGCGCATGGTGTGGGTGCGGCCATCGGTCTCGTCCCAGTGCCG
>JAGQSI010000154.1 GCA_020439605.1 Acidimicrobiales bacterium
AAGAGAGCGCTGTAGCAGGGGTGATCAACCAGACCACGGCACAAATCGAGTCGGCCGGCGGCACCGTCGCCAAGACCGACAAGTGGGGCCGTCGTCGTTTCGCCTACGAGATCAACCACAAGAACGAAGGTTTCTATGTGGTGTTCGAGATCGAGGCCGAACCAGGAGCGCTCGACGACGTCGACCGCAACCTGCGACTCGCGGATGAGGTAGTCCGCCACAAGATCATCCGGCTCCCCGATTCTGAGGCCCATCGTCGTGGCCTCCTCGGAGCCCCAGCTCCAGCCGCAGAGGCTGGATGACACTGGAGGACCAATGGACAACACAGTCACCCTCGTCGGGAACATAACCCGCGATCCAGAGGTGCGCTACACCCCGTCGGGACAAGCCGTGGCCACTTTCGGCCTCGCTGTCAACCGTCGTTGGCAGAACCGCCAGACCAGCGAATGGGAGGAGCAAGTCTCCTTCTTCGATGTGAAGTGCTGGGGCCAAATGGCCGAGCACGTTGGCGAGTCCGTAAGCCGCGGTACCCGAGTCATGGTCAACGGTCGCTTGGAGCAGCGCTCCTGGAAGACCGATGACGGGGACAAGCGTTCCAAGATCGAGGTAGTCGCAGACGAGGTAGCCCCGAGTCTCCGGTGGGCCACCGCCACCATTCAAAAGATTGAGCGCAGCCAGGGTGGTAGTGGCGGCGCAACTAGCGGTGAGGGTCAGCCCATCGCTAACGAGCCGAGCAACTACGCCCAGGAGGAGCCGTTCTAATGGCACCCAAGCCAAAGCGCGTCAAGAACAAAGACAACGCGCGTCGTTCAAAGAAGAAGGTCAGCGTCCTCACCCAAGAGGCCGTTGACTACGTCGACTACAAGGACATCAACCTGCTTCGCCGGTTCATGTCCGACCGTGCCAAGATCCGCGCCCGCCGCGTGACCGGCAACGACACGCAGCAGCAAGCAACCATTGCCATGGCCATCAAGAATGCCCGTGAGATGGCGTTGCTTCCATATGCCAGCCGTGTCACCCAACAGCGTGGTGGCCGTGGTGGCGAGCGTGGAGAACGCGGTGAGCGTTCTGTTCGCGCAGATGGTCCTCCACCACGTCCGAGCGGTCCTCCTCCTTCAGGTGGAGAAGAGGGTGGCGAGGAGTACATGGACACCGAGGCCTATGAGACCGAGGAGTTCGAGTCAGAGGAGGCACAAGCCTGATGCGAGTCATTCTCCGCTCTGACCTCAAAGGTGTTGGCAACAAGGGTGATGTTGTAGAGGTATCCAACGGATACGGACGCAACTTCCTGCTTCCACGTGGGCTGGCAATGGTTTCAACTGCTGGAGCAGAAGCTCAAGCAGAGTCCATGCGCCGTTCACGAGACATCAAGGATGCTGCAGATCGTGCAGCAGCCGAAGATGTTGCAAAGAGCCTCGTAGGTTCACCTGTCACCATCACTGCTCGTGTGGGAGCCGACGAGAAACTCTTCGGTTCGGTTACCACCGCAGATATCGCCGATGCAGTCACCGCTCAGACCGGTGTAGTCATCGACCGCAAGCAGCTCCACCTTGACGAGCCGATCCGCAGTGTCGGAACTCATCTCGTCCCTGTGAAGTTACATGCCAACGTTGAGTTCCCAGTAACTGTCGAAGTGGTTGCTGGTTAGTAACAAGTCCAGATGGTCACCTCGCGTAAGACCATTACGCGAGGTGACCAATTGGTTCGCCGACCCTGTCGGCCAAGTAGCTGTGGGGTTTCCACAGTTAATTCACAGGCTGTTGGGTCTAGCTATCCACAGCCACTTTCAGGTTGAGTGAGAGTCGATGGACGACGAAGTGCCATACGACGGCCCCCCGGACGATTATTTCGATGAGCCCCCTGTTCGGCGGACCGGGCCGAGGGCGCAAGGCGGCCGTGTTCCACCCCACAATCTTGATGCTGAGGCTTCATTGCTCGGTGCGATGTTGTTATCGCGCACTGCTGTAGATGTTGCCTCGGAATCCATCAACAGCAGCCATTTCTACAAGCCTGCACACGGACACATTTATGAAGCGATCACATCGCTTTCCATTCAAGGTGAGCCGGTAGACCCGGTCACGGTGGCCGATGAACTAGCTCGCCACGACCTACTAGAGGTTGTTGGAGGGCCGGCGGCCCTGATCGAGCTTCAGGCCAATACTCCGGCAACATCAAGTGCTGCGCGCTACGCCAAGATCGTCGAAGAACACGCCTTGTTGCGCGGGCTCATCTCTGCTGCGGGCGAGATCAGCGAACTGGGCTACTCGGTCCCAGACGACATCCCCAAAGCCATCGACGAAGCGGAACGGCTCGTATTCGAGATCGCTCAGTACCGCCAGACCGAGTCCATGGAACGTCTTCATGACCTCCTGGATCGCACTCTCGACAGCCTCGAAGCGCTCTATGACCGCGGTGACGCCATCACCGGTACGCCCACCGGTTTCACCGATTTCGATGAACTCACCGCTGGGCTTCAACCCAACGCGTTGATCGTTGTGGGGGCAAGGCCCGGTATGGGTAAGACCAGCTTTGCGCTTGGAGCTGCGGGCCATGCAGCCATTGAAGAACATCGCCCCGTCCTGTTCTTCTCGCTCGAAATGAGCCGAGTGGAACTCTCTCAGAGATTGTTGTGCTCGGAGGCAAGGGTGGACTCCAGGAAGATCCGCAACGGTCGCCTTGGAGAAGATGACTGGCGTCGAATCAGCCACGGTATTGGCAGGCTCTCAGAGGCACCCCTGTGGATTGATGACAACCCGAATGTCACAGTCATGGAGATCCGCTCAAAGGCTCGCCGGCTGCAGTCCCAGGTCGGTCAGCTCGGCATGATCGTGGTGGACTACATCCAGCTCATGACAGGTCGTTCCGGAGCAGAGAACCGTCAGGTAGAAGTGGCTGAGATCAGCCGTGGACTGAAGATTCTTGCTCGTGAACTCCAGTGCCCGGTGGTGGCTCTCGCCCAGCTCAATCGTGGGCTCGAGCAACGTGCAGACAAGCGACCATTGCTCTCCGATCTTCGAGAATCAGGCTCACTCGAACAGGATGCAGACATCGTGGTCTTCTTGTACAGAGATGAGGTATACAACCAGGAATCTGCCGAGCGAGGCACAGCAGAAGTGTTGGTAACCAAGCACCGTGCCGGTCCAACCGGCATGGTCAGGCTGGCCTTTCTGGATCACTACACCAAGTTCGCCAACATGGCCACGGAATAGAGGAGACGGCTTTTGGCAGCCCTCGCTGAGCGCTAGATCATCCATTCTGTGGTTCCGAGAAGCAAAGATGGACAGTATCGGGACCAAAACACCTGTGGAGGGTGACTAATGGATATCCAGAAACGGCTCGGAGCCGAAGCGTTCGGAACCTTCTGGTTGGTGTTGGGTGGCTGCGGTACGGCGATCTTTGCCGCCGGGGTCCCCGATGTTGGTGTGGGATTTCTCGGTGTAGCTCTGGCATTTGGTCTCACCGTTGTCACCATGGCCTACGCCGTCGGACACATTTCCGGTGGCCACTTCAACCCCGCAGTAACCGTCGGGCTCTTGGTTAGCGGCCGCTTCGACAAGAAAGATGCTCTTCCCTACATCCTTGCCCAGGTGATCGGAGCGGTACTCGCCGGAGCGGTCCTGTACCTGATCGCCAATGGTCAAGACGGATTTGAGATCGATAACTCGCTGCCGGGTGCATTTGCTGCCAACGGCTACGGGGACCTGAGCCCGGGCGGGTACGGCCTGGTAGCAGCGCTGGTTGCAGAGGTTGTGCTGACCGCATTCTTCTTGATCGTCATTCTGGGTGCCACCGCCAAGCGGGCGGTTCCAGCAATGGGCGGGCTTGCTATTGGCTTGGCTTTGACCTTGATTCACCTCATCTCGATTCCGATCACCAACACCTCGGTGAATCCTGCACGTTCCACCAGTCAGGCACTATTTGCCGGTGGAGATTTCATACCTCAACTGTGGCTCTTTTGGGTGGCCCCCATTGCAGGTGCAGCACTCGGAGCCATTGCATACAAAGCGCTTCTAGAGGATCCACAGGAGCACGAGACCCTCGCTGAGGGCCAGTAATCCTTGGTTACGGGGCGCGTCGTGCCCGATAGAGCGAACTTTGTCCCATGGGGCGGCTACGGTGCCTCGCCATGGCACGTCGAGTTCGTTCAGCGTTCATCATTGGAGCCGGAGTCGCGACGGGTGTCGCCATAGCCCGAGCCGTTGGACGGCGCGGCCAACTCAGTGGGGCCAGCGCCGACTCCACGAGTTATGTGCAACACACCGGTTTTGTTGAGCGCAATGCACGAATAGCAGCCACAGCTACCAAAGCTGGCGGTGGCTGGGCAACAGATCAGGCCCGAAAGGTTTTTGCCGATGCCCAGCGCCGAGAAGAGATAGACGAGGCCCGCCAGCTGAAAACGGCGGAGCAAGTGGCAGAGACCCTTGGAAATCTCAAGGGCGCCATGATGAAGCTCGGCCAGATGGCCAGTTATCTAGATCAGGGCATGCCACCTGCTACTCGTGAGATTCTGCGTCAACTCCAACAAGAAGCACCACCTATGGCTCCGGAGCTAGCAGCTCAGGTTGTTCTTGAGGAGTTGGGTGCCGCGCCAGAAGAGGTATTTGCGCAATGGGATGAGGTTCCGATTGC
>JAGQSI010000155.1 GCA_020439605.1 Acidimicrobiales bacterium
AGTCTCCGTCGCCCTTGTAGTTCTTGGCGGCGTTGATGCCGCCCTGAGCAGCGATGGAGTGGGCACGGCGTGGTGAGTCATGGAATGTGAAGGCCTTGACCTTGTATCCCTGTTCTCCGAGGGTTGCCGCGGCCGATGCTCCGGCAAGCCCTGTGCCGATAACGATTACTTCGTACTTGCGACGGTTGGCCGGATTGACGAGTTTGCGATCGAACTTGTAGCTCGTCCACTTCTCGGCGATGGGGCCGGCGGGGATCTTTGAGTTCAGTTCCACTGTTGCTCCTTCAGCCCACGACGCCAGCGAGTACGGCGATTGGGAACGACACGTTTCCGATTACGACGATCGCTGCGAAGCCTGCAGCGAAGTTGCGTCGAACAGCGTTGAAGCGGGGGTTGTTCCAGCCCATGGACTGAAAGAGGCTCCAAGCACCGTGGAAGAGGTGAATGCCGAGCGCAACGTTGCCAACGATGTAGAGCATCGCAACTGGGATCCGGCTAAGGCTGTTGGCGACGTTGTCGTAGGCGTGACCACGCACGTAGGTGTATCCGGTGCCGGTGAAGGTCAGATCGAAGAGGTGCCAGACCAAGAAGATCACGAAGATCAACCCGGTGTAACGCATGGACCTGCTAGCGAAGTTCGCGGCGATGTAGTCGCGTGGGCTCTGGTAGTTCACCTTGCGGGCCTTCTTGTTCATCACCGTCAACGAGTAGGCGGCATGAATGTGAAGGACGAAGGCGCCGATCAGCCCGAGCCGTAAACCCCAGAGCACAACGTGCTTGGGAAGGATCGGGACCAGCAGTTCCCGGAGGAAGTGCCCGTAGTGATCGAATTGTTCCGCACCCAAATACATCTTGAGGTTGCCCACCATGTGGGCGAAGACGAATCCCATGAGCATGATGCCGGTCATCGCCATGACATATTTCTTGCCAAGGGCAGACCGGTAGAACTCGACTGGGAAGGGCGCCTTGCGCTTGGCCCGGTTGGAGCTTGTTGCCCCCCGGGCGACCGTTGTCGTAGCCATCGCACCCGACGCTACCCCTGACGCACCGTCAGACGACAACCCGCATCCCCAAAATGGCTGAAAGGGGTAGCTAGCGTCCTATACGCCGGTGCGGAGGTGCTGGCCTCTAAAGCGGGTTAGATGGTCTTCGAACTGACACTCATAAGTATGTAGAAACAAGTTGCGGGTCTTGTCAGAATCTGTTTCAGGCGGAACCACGCTCACTAATAAAAGGAGAAAAGGTGGAAGGCGAACTTCAGGCGGTAGTCGGAGCGAATCTCAGGCGTCTTCGTAGGCGGTTGGGTTATTCTCAGGAAAACTTCGGAGAGTTGGTGCAATGGCACAGGACCTTCGTAGGTGCTGTGGAGCGGGGCGAACGAAACCTCACTTTGAAGACGATCGAACGGATTGCCTTCCAGCTGAACGTCAGGGTCATCGATCTCTTCGACGAGGGGAGCGACATCAATGACCTTGAGACCGCTTTGCCCTGACCGGTGATCTAGCGGATCACAATGCGGGAGCTGTCGATACGGGTAACCCCATTGACAGCTCCCGTTCCGTTAAGGGTTAGTTCAAGAACTGCTTTGCCCGGCACTGGCGGTACTTCAATCCGAAGACTGCCGACACGCTGGACAGTGTCCGCGTCCACGGTTCCTTGGAAGCGCCAGCGTCGTTCCCCTCCGGACCAACGCAGCGTCGCGCTTATTTCAAGGTTGTCTACGCAAACGCGAAGGTCATTGACAACGTGGACATCCAGCTTGAGTTTCTCGCCGGCAACCAGTTCTGTGGGAAGTCGCTGTGCAACTGCGATAACGGGTTGGCAGGCATCGGCCAGAGCTTTGTAGGCGAGCTTCGGTACTCGCTCGTGGTCTACCAACGACGTTGAAACCGCCGGATGGGTGTCGGCGAGGAACCTGATTGAGAAGCCGCCTGTGGGCCTGTACTTGAGCAGTCGAAGAGTCTCAATCTGATAGCGAATGACGTCGCTTTGGAGACTTTGGCTGGCATCTCGCCAGGATTCGAAGCTGGGATGGTCAACGGGGGCCACTCGTTTGTCGAAGGTGGCTTCAGACATGCAATGGCGTGTGCCAAGTTTCTCCCAGTCCAGGTCTGGCCAATTGTCTGGCTCCATGAACTCGCTGGAGTTGGGCACCGATTGTGCACTCAAGCCAGACACGAAACGAACTAGACGCGGCAGGGCTTTGGCCAACGATGAGAGCTCTCGGGTGTCGCCGTGGGTCCAGCCGAACCATGCGTGGAGGTCAGTTCCATCGAGCTGAGGAGGGTGGGGCAGTACCCCTGAGTGAGCAATGACGGGTCGAGTGCCGTCGGCCTTGTCGATGGCTCGTTTGACCGACCGGTCAAGGATCGAACGGTTCCAACTCGGCAATTGTTGAGAGGTCAGGAGCTTTGAAACAGACGGTTCTTCTGCCCCCGAGATCTCATCCTTGTGGGTGCTGGAGGAACCGAAGGGTTCATCGTGGCCGCACCACATCACTATCGATGGGTGATGAGCAAGAAGGTCCACGGCCTCTCTGGCCTGGCGGATGGCTTGTTTCCTGATTGTGCGGGCGTAGCCGCCCAGCAAGGGGAAGTCCTGCCAGATAACGAGACCCATCTCGTCGGCGAGGCTGTATAGCTCTCTGCGGGCGATGTGGGCGTGTACCCGAACAAGGTCCAAGCCGCCATCGCGCACAAGCTCAAGGTCTTGGCGTAACTCTTGCAACGAAGCGTCGCCAAGCGCGGCTCTCGTGGGAGCGAGATCGATCCCTTTGAGGAAGAGTTTCTCCCCGTTGACGTGCAGGACCCAACCCTTTAGGTTCACCTGTCTCAGACCGATACGGCGACTTTTTGTGTGACTCGGGTTTGCGCCGGCGGGCACGACTCCGTCGCCGTCACAGATGGTTACTTCTACAACCGCGTCCGAGAGTGGTTGATCGCCGAGGGCGTGGGGCCACCAAAGTTCCGGGTTGTCTATGCCGAGCGTCCATTCGACCTGGTTTTCGCCGGCGGCCAACCGACGCTGTTCTACGAGTTCTGTGTCTCCGACTGCTGATCTCAACAAGACGTCGCACGACTCGCTCGCGTCGAGCACGGCGCGAAAGGACACAGTGGCAAGTACATCGTTCGCATCGCGACATTTCACCCTTAGATGTCGAATACGAACCGGCCCGGTGCGTTCCAGAGAGACCGGGCGCCAGATCCCTCCGGGGTTCCACAGAGGGTCCTGGTAGGGCGCGTGCTGGAAAGAGCCGGTGATGTTGCGTTTCGAGTTCGGATCACTGATCGCACTGCAGGTGAGCTCTACCCCGAGTAGGTGCTCCTTTTGGGTGCGAAGTTCGTTGGTTACCTCGAAGATGTGGGGGAAGAAATAGCCCTCGGTGTCTCCGACGTATCCGCCGTCGAGCCACACGTCACCCTGGTAGGCAACGCCATCGAAGCGCAGCCACCACCGTTCGTTGTCTTGTGGCCCGGGATGTTCGAACCTCGTGCGATATAGCAGTGGGCCGTCCGAGGTTGAGAAGGCGTCATTATTTCGCCAGTGTCCCGGTACATGTATGGGTGACCACTGAGCCTCGGTCTGTTCGTCGAGGCTTTCGTCCAGCCAGGTTCTACGTTGAGCCTCGTCGGCCTGTACAGCTCGCCAGATGCCTCCGAGGTCCATGAGTTCTGACGATACCCGCTGGCTTCATCGTTGGTGGAGGGGGCTAGTTGCTATAGGGCACGGAACACTGCCATGCGGGCTCTACTTCTTCTATCTGTCGTCCGCGTTCGACTCCGTCGTGGTCTCGTCGACACTGCCAGTCCTGGAGCACGGGTCCCGTCGCTACCAAGGGTTTGAGGCGGGCGCCTGTTGCTTCACTTGGGTTGTTTGGACTCAGTATGTCCACGCGTACGAAAGCGAAGACCACCTGAAAGATCGCGATGGCGATCAGTAGTCGGGGCTTGGATTCAAGGGCAACGGCCAACAGTATGACTGCGCATAGCAAAGTGGGCAGTAGGTGGGCCATCTTCCATGGGAATCGCAGGAATAGCAGTTGGCTGGCTACCAGCCCAGTGACAGAGAACCTCACCAGCCACGACGTTTTCCATCGTCGGAGCGCTTCCAGCAGCGAGGGTAGGGCGGTGACCAGAATCAGAACCGTGGCTGGCAGTCCGAGTAGTAGGAGATCTTTAGCGAGGGCTCTACCTACCTGAACCAGCGGGGATGACGTCGAGAAATCGTTCTGGGCAAAGGCCAGCCCGCCTGCCGCAACGACGGAAGGTACAAAAGCGATGGCGGTTCCCAGGGTGCACACAACGGCGGTTTTCGCCACTCGTGTCCTGTTCTGCTTGGCGTTGCTGTCTCCTCTGAGTTCTGTGCCGCCTTGATCGCCTTGATCGCCTTGTTCACCCTGATCGCCCAGTGCACTGTGATCACCACGTTCTGTGGAGATCTCGGCTACGAGTGCTGCTGCGATCAGTGTTGCTGAGCCGACTCGTGAGCCCATTGACAAAGCGAACATGACCCCGGCGAGCACAGATTTGTCCTGTCGTAGGGAAAGCACTCCGATGGCCACGAACATCAATGCCCAGACGTAGTCGGCCGCTGAGGTGGCGGCGACAATGAACCACGGGT
>JAGQSI010000156.1 GCA_020439605.1 Acidimicrobiales bacterium
CCAAGCTTTGTTCCATCAGGTGCGGTGAGCAGCGGCCAAGCAAGCGCCCACGCCGGTTCTTGACGAACCCTGCGAATGAGATCGATCCCTCCGATCATGTTTCCGAGTTGATCGGAACCTCCGACCTGCAGTTCGCAGTCGTATTCATCATGGAGGTGCAAGAAGTCATTGGCCTGGATCAGCATGTAGCTGAACTCGGTGTAGGAAATTCCTTGTTCCGATGCCAGCCGGGTCTTGACCGATTCTCTCCCGAGCATTGTTCCCACCGTCACGTACTTGCCGACGTCTCGCAGGAAATCAAGAAATGTGACCTCTGCGGTCCAGTCCCTGTTGTTTACGAGCTTTCCACCTGAGGTTCCGCTCGAGAAGTCCAAAATTCTCTCCATCTGGGCCCCGATAGCTGCGACATTGGCATCCAGAGTGGTTTCATCGAGGAGGTTGCGTTCCTGGGATCGTCCGCTCGGATCACCGATCATTCCGGTAGCGCCTCCCACAAGGCCCAGTGGTCTGTGTCCAGCGTCTTGAAAACGTCTCAGCACCAAGAGCCCGAGAAGATTGCCCACATGAAGGCTGTCAGCAGTCGGGTCACAACCGTTGTAGAGAGTTACTGGCCCCTCTTCCAGACGAGCAGCGAGCGCCGATTGATCCGTGCACTCCTGTATGAGTCCACGAGCTACTAGATCGCCAAGAAGTGCGCTGTCGGTCATAACCACATCGTCGCACGACAACATGGCTCCAATCCGCATCAGATTCGAAACGTGCGCCACGCTCAAGCAGATCACGGGTTGGATCACGGGTTGGATCGCGTATGTCTCCGTAGGCGAGGCTTGAGCCATGGCACGCTCCAAAGACGTGATCGACGAGCGCCCAGAAGACCAGGATTTGCCTGACGATTCTGGGCCGCTGGCATTTAGATGGTCGGTTGGGCGAGCGCTAGCTGTACTGACAATGCTTGTCATTGTCGGGTTCTGGGCATGGATCTTCTCCGGCGCCCCGGCGCGTAAGAACCCGGACTTCTTGGACCGTGCCTATGCAGAGAAGCTCGGCGCTCAGTGCCAAGCGATGGTTGACAACATCGCAACTCTGCCGTCGGGCTTGACCATCACCGACGCTACCGAGCGCGCAGATGTCCTAGATCAGGCCAACGAGATGATCGCCGAGTTCATCGAAGAAGTCAGACAAGGCGCTCCGAGCACCGGTAACGATGCCAAGTCCATCACTGGATGGCTAGGAGACTGGGAGACCTACCTGGCCAACCGCGAGGACTACGCCAACCGTCTTCGAGAGGACCCCTCGGCTCGGCTCCTGCTCGATGCCAGTCCATTGGGAGACGCTGTGGACAGGACGATCTTGGTATTCGCTGAGATCAACCACCTTGATGCTTGTCAGACCCCTGGCGATATTGGCTGATTTCAATTTGGCTTAGCTCAACCAGCGCCAAGCCTCTTCGCACAAGATGCTCGGTGCCGGGATCAATAGCGGGCTCAAGAGAACCAAGATCATCAATACCAACCCAACGTAGAGCGAGAGATTCCTCGTTTGCGCTCTCATGGCTGTCCTCGCCTACGAGCACGATGAAGCGGACATCGAGATGCTTATGAGGGGGCTCTTTCGGTGGCTCCACCACGTGCACATCAACGTCGATGGCTGGCAGTAGAACACTTAGACCTTTGAGGCCGGTCTCTTCGGTTGCCTCACGCAGCGCAACCGCCGCCAGGTTTGTGTCGCCATCAGCGTGACCGCCTGGCTGAAACCACCTACCCAGCTTGCGATGCAGCATCAGCAGTGTTCTTTGGTGCAGCGGATCCACCACGAGAGCCGACCCGGTGAGGTGGGCGCTCGGGCAGGTTCGAAGAGCTGCGTCCTTGTGTCCCGCTACAAACGACAGGACCTCGCTGCGGTTATCTGCGGACTGTTCAACATCTATGGCTGCTGCGTTGATCTGAGCGACAGCGACGCTCAGATCAGTAGAACTGACAAGGCGCGCATCTCCACACTCGATTAGTTCGAAATTCACAGCGTCCAACCGACCGGGCCCCTTCACTCCCCTAATTCTCCTAGGACCTTGAACGGTACCGATTGTCGGCGATGGAGAAACGCCACGGCAGCTGTGTTGCTCTAGAAATACCGATTCGTGGTGTGCGCTCCACGGACTGGTTCTGGTCCAGAGACCCTGGAATCAATCTCACCTCGTTTGATGGGGCAAGCAGATCCAACCCGTTGTGATTGCCCGTAATGCCAAGTGCCTCAGTGAGCCGACCCGGGCCGGCACCGAGGAGCCTGGGAACTGGGTGCCTTCGCCTAGCACTCATCGCTTCAATATCTCCTGATGGTTCAATCGCACGAATCAGGACTGCTCCCGGTTCATCAGGACCGTGCACGACCACATTGGCGCACCAGTGCATCCCATAGGAGCGATACACATAGAGATGCCCGACTTCACCAAACATCGGAGAACAGCGAGGTGTCGGGCCGTTATGGGCGTGGCTTGCCTCGTCATCGGAACCGCCGTATGCCTCGACCTCCACAATTACCCCACAGCTGTCGGAGGTGGCAAGAACCCAACCAAGTAGCTCAGGTGCAACAATCTCTGGCCCTCGAGCGAGGCGAGATCGAAGCTCGTCCATCAAGATGGAAGACCAGAACCTGAAGTGGCCCACCACACGGCGCCACCGGTCAGCACCACAACCTGTTCGTCAGGAGCCACGAAGAGCGCCTGGCCCACACCGATCGTCAACTGGTCTGCTCCGAGACTGACCACGGCGGGTTCACCAGTAGCGAGAAGCACCGATGGCTCTGTTGCTCGGACCTGCGTGCCATTGGGGCCGGGCGAGAACACAGCGAGTGAGAAGGCCTGCTCGCCAGCATCGTAAACGCGAAAACCCTCGATCTGGCTCTGCTGAGGTGGCGGCGGGATCCCCGGCTCAAAACTCACTATCTTCAGGAGTTCGTCGCGGTCTATGTGCTTGGGCGTGAGTCCACCTCTCAACACATTGTCCGAGGCAGCCATCAGCTCTACCCCGCTTCCGCTCAGGTAGGCGTGAAGGTTTCCTGCCGGCAGATGAACCGATTCTCCGGCCTCGAGGCGTACCAACTGAAGCAGCAGCGGAGCCACCACCGTCGGGTCCCCGCTGTAGAGAACAGACAGATGGTGCACCCAGGAAAAAGGATCATCTAGATCCTCACTGAAGCCACCAAAACCCACTACGGCTTCCCAAAGCGCTGAAGCCCTCTTGTCGTCGCAACTCAACAACCAGGCCATAGCGCTTCGCAGCGGATCGGAGTCGGTCTCAAGAAGCGCAACAAGGTCCTCGGTTGCGGTGCCCAACTGGCCCAACAATGCAGCGGCTTGGTCAGGCTTACGGAACCCGCAAAGCGCATAGGTGGTCTCAAGAGCAACGAGAATCTCTGGTTTGTCGCTTCTGTCCTGATAGGTCCGCTGTGCAGCGTCCAACGCAATGCCCTGTGATTCCTCACGAGCAAAGCCTGCTTCGGCTTGTGCCCTGGTGGGATGAGCCTGCAGCGACAGTGGCTCGCCGATGGCCAGGACCTTCAACAGAAACGGCAACGTTGCGGTCGAATCGGCGGTGGGCCCGAGCCAACGTTGGGGGTCTTCGCCAATCACCTCATCGAGGCGACGACCGCTATATACACCCTCAGCCACGACCGAGGGATTGCGGTGGTGTGCACCTACCCACAGCTCTGCCTCTCTTGAGCCAGTCACCTCGGTGCCGATGGCCTCGGCGATCCCATCAAAACGCCCCCACGCATAGTTCTGGATCGAGTTGTTCAGCAACAGAACCCGAGGTGGTGAACTCACGACGCCAGATCCTGCACCCGCTTCGCATCGGCGCTGAGACGAACACGGAAACGCTCGAGTTGATCAGCAACTGGGACCGGGCCCGCTCCCCCACGTGTGGTTCTGCGCGTAACCGAGACCCCGGGCTCAAGAATCGCCGCGCCAGCCTCACCGAGTCGCTCCTCTTCACGCACGAGATCTGCCATGGAGGCTTCGCCCGCGAGCGCTCGACGAACAATGTCGCCAACTATCGCGTGAGCCTCTCGAAATGGCGTGCCGCCTTCAACGAGTAGTTCGGCTAGATCTGTGGCTGCCGCGTACGGTGAATCTGCTGCCGTGGCCATAGCGTCGGTCTTGAAGCTGGCAGTGGCGAGCAACCCGCCGATGGCGCCCAAGGCGAGCACCGTTTGATCCAGAGCATCAAAGAGCGGTTCCTTGTCCTCCTGTAGGTCACGGTTGTAGGTGAGTGGCAACCCTTTAAGAGTGGTGAGCATGCCAGTCAGATGACCGATCAGGCGTCCGCTACGGCCTCGGGCAAGCTCGGCGATGTCCGGGTTCTTCTTCTGGGGCATCATCGAGCTGCCAGTGCTGAAAGCATCGTCCAGGCCCAGGAACCCAAACTCATCGGATGCCCACAAGCACACCTCCTCACCAATACGAGACAGGTGCACTCCCAGCAAGGACAATGCAAAAAGGCTTTCAGCAACGAAGTCGCGGTCGCTCACCGCATCTAGAGAATTGTCGAAAGTCGAAGCGAAGCCAAGGTCGAGAGCGGTGCCCACAGGATCAAGTGGCAGGGATGAGCCTGCGAGCG
>JAGQSI010000157.1 GCA_020439605.1 Acidimicrobiales bacterium
TACTGCTGGTTAGCGACGAGGTCATATGCGCATTTGGTCGCCTTGGCGATTGGTTTGGCGCTTCTCGACTTGGATACCAGCCCGACATGATCACCATGGCGAAGGGTCTCACCTCTGGTTACTCACCGCTTGGCGGGGTAATGGTCTCGGACCGGATCGCAGATGCGTTCCTGGCCCACGACGAAGCCTTCCTCCACGGAATCACCTTCGGTGGACACCCGGTTAGCTGTGCGGTTGCTCTGGCCAACCTGGACCTGATGGAACGCGACAACCTGACCGGCAGAGTCATCCAATACGAGGACGAATTTCGAAAGCGCCTTGAGGATCTCCGAGACCTACCGATCGTTGGCGATATCCGAGGCATGGGGTACTTCTACGGAATCGAACTCGTGAAGGATCCAGTTACCAAGGAGACCTTCACCGCCGAAGAAGCTGAACACCTGTTGCGCGGTGTTCTCACTCCTGAGCTCATCAGAAACGGACTGTTGTGCCGTGCCGATGATCGGGGGGAACCAGTGATCCAACTCTCACCGCCACTCATTTGTGGCCCGGACGAATTTGACGAGATCGCCCGCATAATCCGAATTGCACTCCTCGGCGCAATGGAGGCCATGGACGCCGCTGGCATAGGGCAATGAAGACCCCGCTCGTTGTTGGAGTGCCCACCGAAATAAAGCCCGATGAAGGCCGTGTTGGAATAACCCCAGACGGGGTTCGTGAACTGCACGCGCACGGTGTAACGGTTGTGGTTCAGTCAGGTGCTGGTGCAGGCGCCTCGATCCCCGACGATGACTTCCGCCACGCTGGCGCCGAAGTAGTTGCCACTGCTGCTGAGATCTGGGGCAGAGCCGAATTGATCGTGAAGGTGAAAGAGCCACAGGAGTCTGAGTTTGAGTTCTTGCGCTCGGATCAGATCCTGTTCACCTACCTACACCTAGCCGCGTATCCAAAGGTTGCCGAGGCGCTTTTGTCCGCGGGAACTCCTTCGATCGCCTACGAGACCGTGCAAACAGACGACGGCCTTCTCCCACTGCTGGCACCTATGAGTGAAGTTGCGGGCCGAATGTCCGTACAGGTTGGCGCGCACTTCCTGGAACGACATAACGGGGGTCGAGGAGTGTTACTCGGTGGAGTGCCCGGCGTTAGGCCGGCGAGCGTGGTGGTACTCGGCGCCGGAAACGTCGGGTGGAACGCTGCGTGGATGGCAGCAGGCATGGAAGCAGAAGTTGATGTTCTCGACAAGAACGTGGACCGTCTTCGCCATATCGATCAGATTCAAATGGGCAGGGTCACCACTTTGGCCTCCAACCGAGGGATGGTTGAAAGAGTTGTCTCGGGCGCAGACCTGGTAATTGGCGCTGTGTTGGTGGCCGGCGGACGCGCTCCGGTAGTGGTGGATGAGGATCTGGTGCGAGCCATGAAACCAGGCTCCGTCATTGTCGATATTGCGATCGATCAAGGCGGTTGTGTGGCCACTTCTCACGAGACCTCTCACCATGACCCCGTGTTCGAGAAGCACGGCGTCGTTCACTACGCGGTCGGCAACATGCCCGGAGCGGTGCCTCACACCTCCACCTATGCCCTGACCAACGTGACACTGCCCCACATCACCCAGATCGCTACCAAGGGTTTTGGCGCCGCGGTGAGCATGGACCATGCGTTGGGACTCGGGGTCAACACCCTTGCCGGCCAAGTGGTCAACCAGAGCGTTGCCACAGCACTCGGGAAGGATTCTCTACCACTTGAAAGGGGACTGGAGCAGTGCTCGATGATCTAGACAAATCCATTATCAGAGCGCTTCAACACGACGGAAGAAAGTCCTACGCCAAGCTTGCCCCAGAGGTCGGCCTCTCACAGGCAGCGGTTCGCCAACGCGTCCAGCGGCTCACCGAATCAGGAGTGATTCAAGTTGTCGCCGTCACGGACCCGCTCTCTGTGGGTTTCACCATTCAAGCCATGGTCGGGATAAATGCAGACGGAGACCTGAGATCAATAGGGGCAGAGCTGGGCAAGCTCGCCGAGATTGACTACGTGGTGGTTGCCTCAGGTCGCTACGACCTTCTTGTCGAGGTGGTATGCGAGAACTCCAAGGACCTGTTCGACCTCGTCAACGATGTGATTCGCAGTACTCCCGGTGTTCGCTCGGCCGAAGTTTTCACCTATTTGGATCTCGTCAAGCAGACCTACACCTGGGGTACCCGTTAGAGCCGCATTCACAGTGGCGAAAACCTGTCACGATGTGACCCATGGATCGCACCCTGTTCAACGAGGAACATGACCTGTTCCGTGCCGCCTTTCGCCAGTTCGTGGACAAAGAGATCGTCCCCCACCATCTGCAGTGGGAGACCGATGGGATTGTTCCAAGAGAACTGTTTGCCAAAGCTGGCGCTTCAGGCTTCTTGGGAATGGACGTGGACGAGGCCTACGGGGGCGGCGGTGCCGATGAGTTCACCTACAACCTCATCGTGGGCGAAGAGGTACAGCGAAGCGGAACCGGCGGTGCGGGTCTTGGCATCACACTGCACAATGACATCTGCATCCCCTACTTCACGTCACTTGCTACAGAGGAACAAAAGAAGCGGTGGCTTCAAGGTATCTGTTCGGGCGAATTGATCACCGCCATAGCCATGACCGAGCCCTCCATCGGATCAGACCTGGCGTCCATGGGAACTACTGCGGTGCGCGACGGTGACAGCTACATCGTCAACGGTTCAAAGACGTTCATCACCAACGGCATCAACGCGGACCTCATCATCACCGCCGTGAAGACAGACCCCACACAGCGCCACAAGGGCATGTCGCTACTGGTCATCGAACGTGACATGGCGGGCTTCGAGCGAGGCCGCAACCTCGAGAAGGTGGGACTTCACAGCCAAGACACCGCCGAGTTGTTCTTCAACGATGTGCGTGTTCCTGCCGCCAACCTGATTGGTGAGGAAGGCGCCGGCTTCGCCATGATGATGCAGCAGCTTCCGCAAGAGAGGCTTGCCATCGCGGTGGGAGCCCAAGCCATGATGGAACGGGGTATCGAACTCACTTTGGATTATGTGAGGGAGCGCAAGGCGTTCGGGCAACCGATCGGACAATTCCAGAACTCCCGGTTCAAGCTCGCTGAGTGTGTTACACTGGCAAAGGTCTCTCGCGCGTTCCTTGACGATTGCATCGTTAAGCATGTCGAAGGAGTGCTTTCGACGGCTGAAGCGTCAATGGCGAAGTACCATATCACCGATCTGATGAGCCGAGTTCTCGACGAATGCGTCCAGCTGCACGGCGGCTACGGATATATGGAAGAATATCCGATCTCGCGGCTTTGGGTCGATGGTCGGGTCCAACGGATATACGGCTGCACGAACGAGATCATGAAGGACATCATCTCTCGGTCGCTTATCTGACACCTGACAATTCCGACCAGAACTGACTGGCCCGCCAACTCGGGCCCATACTTTCGGCTTGGGCCGCAAACGCGCAAACCAATACTTTCGTCTCGATGAGGGCGAGCAGACCGCTCCATCAACTTGGAGAGGTGGATGTCAGTGAATGAACGCGGCGACCATATGCTCTCCAATATGTACCGCCGACATTGCTCGCATGCTCTCGCGCTCGACGCGTTGAACCTGCTCGACTAACTCTCTCCGGAGCCCAAAAATGCTGACCAAAGCTGACGATTTCCCGATCCACCAGACGCCCGAGCCGATTGCTTTTTCGGGGACCGATCGGAATTTCTACGACCGCTACTTCTTCAATGGAATGTCACCGGACGGCTCAAATTTTTTTGCCCTCGCCTTTGGGGTCTATCCGCACCTCAACATCGCGGATGCGCATTTCGCGACGATCCGCGATGGCAAGGAATATTGCATCCATGCGTCAAAGCACCTCAATATGGAGCGCATGGATCTCGAGGTCGGGCCGATCAAGATCGAAGTCATCGAGCCATTGCAAAAGCTCAAGGTCACAGTCACCGGCGAATTCGGAATCAATGCCGAGCTTGTGTTCGATGGCTTCGGATTTCCGATCCAGGAACCCCGGTTCATTCATCGTTTCGGCCCGCGTGCGTTCATGGACTACACACGGATGACCCAGTCCGGTGGCTACACTGGCTGGATCGAGGTCGATGGTGATCGGCGCGGCCTTGCTTCCGAAACCTGGGGTATCCGCGACCGGTCATGGGGGATCCGCAACATCGGCGACAACGACCCGCAGCCCTTTGCGCCGCCGATAGCACCGGGCTTCTTCTGGACGTGGTCTCCGTTCAGGGTTGGTGCGGCAACCTACTACTTCCACATTTGCGCCGATGGAAAAGGGGATATCTGGAACATTCGAGCGGCCAGGGCCCCGGATGGTGGTTCAGTCGAAGCCATCGAGGAGACCAGTGATTGCGAACTGCGCCATCATTTCAAGACCGGCACTCGCTATCCCGCAAAGGCGGAACTTGATGTCAGTTTCAATAAAGCACCGCCAGTCAGGATCGAATTTCAACCGCAGTACCGCTTCCTGATGCGCGGTATTGGGTATTTTCATCCCGATTGGCAACATGGACGCAACCAGGGGCCGCTGCGGGTCGAGCGTGAGGATATCGATCTGGCCAGCATAAACGAATTGGCCCCCGA
>JAGQSI010000158.1 GCA_020439605.1 Acidimicrobiales bacterium
GGTCGTAGTGCATCTTGCCGTCCACCACCGATGGAAGACCGGCGTTGGGCAGTACCGAGATCGGGGCCCGGCAGTGCTGGCTGAGGTGGCGAATATGCTCGCTCATCTCGGTGGGGCCGGTGGCGCAGTTGAGGCCGATGATGTCCACATCAAGCGGTTCTATTGCGGTGAGAGCCGCGGCGATCTCGGTACCCACGAGCATGCGGCCGGTGAGTTCCATGGTCACCTGACATTGGATAGGCACCTGGCGGCCAACTTTGGCCATGGCCCGGCGAGCGCCGATTACGCTGGCCTTTACAGCCAACAGGTCAAAGTGGGTTTCGAGGATGAACAGGTCCACGCCGCCTTCGAGCAACGCCTCGGAGGCAACCTGGTAATGGTCTCGGAGTTCCGCGAAACGGATCTGGCTGAGGCTCGGAGCCTTGGTGCCGGGGCCAAGCGAGCCAGCCACATACCGTTTGCGATCGGGTGTTGAGAAGTCATCTGCTACCTGGCGGGCGATGAGGGCGTTGGCCTTGGCGATCTCGAAGGAGCGATCCGCCATGTCGTACTCGCCTAGGGGCACGCCGAATGCGCCGAAGGTATTGGTCTCCACGACATCTGCGCCAACTTCAAAATAGGCGTTGTGCAAGGCAGCGATGATGTCTGGGCGAGTGATGCCCAGGTAATCGGTGCAGCCTTCGAGTGCCTCGCCGCCGTAGTCATCAATCGTTAATCCCTGGGTCTGTAACCAGGTGCCGGTGGCACCGTCATAGACAACAACTCGTTGGGCGACAAGATCAAGGAAAGAACTCACAGCAGCGAGGCTATCGGTGAGATGTCGGGTTGGACTATTGCATCACGACAATGATTTACCTGCTCGAGCATCCTTCGCCGGAGGAAGCCGCCTCTGACCCTAGGCTTTGGTCATGAAGATCTACACCCGAAAGGGCGACGACGGCACTACCGGTCTCTATGGAGGTGGAAGGGTACGCAAGGACTCCGCGGCGCCAGAGGCCTACGGCACAGTCGATGAAGCTCAAAGCGCATTGGGAGTGGCTCGCTCACATGGCGTGAGAGGCAGCGAACTAGATGCCATGCTCATCGGTTTGGAGAGGGATCTCTGGGTGCTCATGGCCGAGTTGGCCACAGACCCCGCCAACTCGCACAAACTTGTGGATGGTCAGTCCAAGGTGACCAAGCAAATGGTGGATCATCTAGAGACCATGATCGATGACGTGTCCTCTCGTTTTGAGATGCCAAAAGAGTTTGTGGTGCCCGGTGAGGATGTCGTGGCCGCATATATCGATGTTGCTCGCAGCGTTGTTCGTCGAGCGGAACGCCGTTCAATGGTGGTGGTGGGAGAAGATTCACAGGTGGTGCCGTATCTGAACCGCCTATCGGATCTGTGCTGGGCCCTGGCCCGCTGGGCCGAAGGTGCTTCGCTGACATCTCGCGGAACCTGAACTTTTCGCTGTTTCGTCACCACCGGGGCGTCATCGGTTCTACGCTGGGCAAATGCCTTCAACTATCTCTATCGAACATGGTGCCGCGATCCCGTCCGGTCTCGACGATGACGTTCTTATCGCCATTGGAGTCCGTCAGGGACAGCTGGAGACCGATGCTCCTGATGTGGTCGCGGCTTTTGCTGCTGCTAGCGGTTTTGAGGGCAAGGTTGGCCAGACTCTGCTTACTTCTAGTGGTGAGAGTGCGCGCCTGCTGGTTGGGTTGGGTGAGGAGCCAAAAGCCAGCGATTTCAGAAAGATCGGCGCCGCCATCGGTACCGCTTCGCTCAAGTCGCCAGCGGTGGTTGCAGATGTTCTTGAGGCGCTGGAGCCCGCCGATCGGGTGGTTGCCGCAAGCGCTCTGGCTCAAGGTCTAATTCTCGGGACCTATCGCTTCGACGAGTACCAGGCCACCCCTGAGAGCGTGAAGCTGAACGAGGCGCTGATCGTTGCCAAGGGCGGTGCCAAGGTTGGCGCTGCTGTGGCCCAAGGCGTTGAGATCGCTGAGGCCGTGGCCTTTGCTCGCGACATGGTGAACATGCCCGGTGGAGATCTGATACCAAAGGAGTTCGCCAACCGTGCTGTCGCGGCGGGCAAAGCCGCAGGTCTCGACGTTGAGGTGTGGGACAAGGCCGCAATCAAGAAGGCCAAGCTCGGTGGTCTGCTCGGGGTCAACAAGGGATCAGCTCAAGAACCTCGCTTGGTGATCATGCGCCATAATCCAGAAGGTAAAGCCAAGGGCAAGGTTGCTCTGGTTGGCAAGGGTCTGACCTTCGATGCCGGCGGCTTGTCCATCAAACCTGCTGGTTCCATGGAGACCATGAAGAACGATATGGGCGGTGGTGCCGCAGTGATTGGAGCAATGCTGCTGGTCCCACTGCTGGCACCCAAGCTTGAGGTCACAGCATTCATCCCGATGACCGACAACATGCTCGGTGGCGATGCCATGCGGGTGGGAGATGTGCTCACCGCTCGTAACGGGAAGACAATGGAGGTGCTCAACACCGACGCTGAAGGTCGCTTGATCCTCTCGGATGCGTTGAGTCTCGCTGCGGAGGAAAAGCCGGACGCGATCCTCGATGCTGCGACCCTCACCGGAGCCTGCATGGTTGCGCTTGGTGACCGTATGGCCGGAGTCATGGGTAACAATGAGGAACTGGTCCAACGTGTGCTTGCCTCGGCACAAGACCAAGGCGAACTGGCTTGGCACCTGCCGTTGCCAGAACACCTTCGTTCCACCATCGACAGCGATATCGCGGACCTGCGAAACATCGCAACCAAACCATTTGGCGGCTCGCTTACCGCCGGGCTGTTCCTGCAGGAATTTGTGGATGGGATCCCATGGGTTCACCTCGATATCGCAGGCCCGGCGTTCAGCTCTGCTGCCTGGGACGAAACAACCAAGGGCGGAACCGGCTACGGCGTTCGAACCATCGCCGGCGTGCTGGCTAGCTGGTCCAAGCTTTCAGCTAGCTGAGTTTCCGTTGCCCCGTCGGTTGGTGGGTCTAGTTCGCTAGGCAGCGTCTCCCGACGGGGCAGACCTCGTCCAGTCCTTGTTGCTTGAAGTCTGTGGGTTGTTCACCCCGGTGGAAACCAGCTCTCTAGCGCGAGTTCGAGTCAGCGGATCTGGCTCTACAGCTATTTTGGGTGTGGCAGCCGGTTGTTGGCCTGTAGGCCCGTCAAAGATCTGGTGATTCTGGTGAGCCCAAACAAGAGCTTCGTGAGCCAGGGCCGGATGCACCTTCCAACGGTGCAGTTGGGCCTCGATCGCCTGGTCATTCTCACCTAGCTCCAACAAACTGAGCGCCAGGCGGCGGGCCCGGTTCCTGTTGTCCGGACAATCATGGCCTTGGCTCTGAGAATGCAACCATTGGGCGTGTTCGATTCGCAGCGATTCGGGCAGACGGTTGGTCTGATGGTAGGTAAGTGTTTGGATGCGGGTCCGCAAGGCAATAGCACCTGCTCCAGAGGGCTTTGAGATATGGAACTGGCCGGTTCTGGCCACGGCCCTGAGGAACGGGCCTCCAACGCCACCGCGAAGTCCCAAACCAAGTGAGCGAGCAGTTTCTTCGAGGTCTAGGTGAAAGCCGTTGGGGTTCTCAGCTAGTTCAAGCGCAAGGCGACGCAACAGCAAAGTGGTGGAAGGCCCGAGCAGCGGTAGCCAGAAACGTTCTACATATGGCGAGCGCAGTTCGTGACCCACTGCATCTACTACTGGGTCATGCCAGGGCTCGACCCAGAGATGGTCAAGCGGAAGGTCAAAGGGGAGGGAAGGACGAGACATGAAACACTCCAATCAGGGGGAACTACGGTGTGTTTCAGGAATAACAGTAGGTTTCATGCCCTAATGCAATAGGTGCTACTCATCTGGCGCATTGCGATGGAGTTCACCATTAGGCTTCAGCGGACTTCAAATGCCACAGAGAATGGGTGTCCCCAGTGGGAGACTGCATGGCTCTGCCACGGCTTCATGCCCAGCCCGTCGAAGTTATGCCAGAGCCCAATCGCTATGCCAGCTCGTTGACTCGACCAACTGATCCAAGACCGCTGCCTTCTCCGACCGTGATGTTTTGCGGTACTTGATCGCTATCTGGTTCGTGGCCGCACTTCGCTCTGCGATTGAAAGACCTATCGCTCAGGCGTAGCGGGCCACCACCCCCGGCGGAGTAATTACACGAGGCAACGAACCCCCCAAAGCGGAAGTATCAGATGAGTCAATACGAAAAGTGAGCGCTACCAGCGTTATCAAGGTAACCTGACGGTGTGGATCCGGTCGTTGTTATGAGCGCTCGAAAGCACGGGATCCATGAAGACTCCATGTTGCACGCTTATAGAAACCCGATCCGAGTCTTCGATCTCGATGGCCTGATAATGCTGATTGGCGCTGATTCCAGCGGTCATCTGCTCGAAATTGGCGTCGCCGTTGGTGACGGAGTCGAGTTCATTGTGCACGCTATGCCAGCCCGCCAGAAATTTCTGAGGTGACCCTATGCCTAGAACGATTCAAGAGATCCTTGACCATGCAAACGAGTTCGCCGAGCGCTTTGAGGGCTACGAACCCGAGGCCGGTGATGAGGTGCCTGTCGAGGAGTACATG
>JAGQSI010000015.1 GCA_020439605.1 Acidimicrobiales bacterium
GTCCCCGGAGACCGAGCCATTTGGAAAGCGGATGGGATCATCGAGTTGCTCGGGCGGGATTCGGTCACCATCAATTCCGGTGGCGAGAAGATCTTTGCTGAAGAAGTTGAGCAGGCCTTGGCCCATCACCCGGATGTCTATGACGTAATAGTCGTTGGTCGCCCTAGTGAACAATGGGGATCTGAGGTAGTGGCGATAGTCCAGGTAGCGGACGGTTCAGTTGTGACCAGCGAAGATCTCCTAGCTGAAGCGGTAAAGCACATCGCTCGCTACAAGCTCCCTAAGGCCTTTGTCTTCCGAACAGAACTTGTGCGCTCCCCCGCCGGAAAAGCGGACTATCGCTGGGCACGAGAGCAAGCCCTCGACGCCTAGGGGTTGGGACCGAACTTCGGATCATCACGAAGAGACTCGATCCATTTCCAAGCCTTATCAACCTGTTGTTCAAGTTCTGGAAAGCTCAGGTTGTTGTCGATGGTGAAATCTGAACGAGCTAGACGCTGTTGTCTCGAAGCCTGCCTCGCTATGCGCGCCCGAGCGTCGGCTTCACGGAACTCGCGGTGTTGCACGAGGCGCGCCACCGCAAGTTCGGGATCTATATCCACCACAATCAGCCCCGCCATATCGTCTCTGCCGGACTCGACCAGCAAGGGCACATCGAGGATCACAATGTCCCCGCTCATCCTTGCCTCGTCGAGTCGACGTTCGATTTCGATATAGACGGCTGGATGAACAATTGCACCGAGATCTGCAAGGGCCTGAGAATCGTTGAACACGATGTCTGCCACATGATCCCTGCGCAGACATCCATCCTGATCCAAGATCTCTGCCCCGAACCGTTCGACCATCGCAGCCAAAACTGCTTGGCCCGGCGCCTGCAGCTCATGAACGATCGCGTCCGCGTCGACTATCTCCGCGCCACGCTCACCAAGCATCTTGGACACGGTGGACTTTCCAGATCCGATTCCACCGGTCAGACCAATCAGCAACATCAGCCCAACGGTAGCCACCAATCTCAGCGAGTCCTAGCACCGCCCGGGCCAATTGCATCCACACTCGGCCTGTGGGTCCTAGCCTGACGGTGATGGCCGTAGCCGACCGAACTGACTCCACAACCAAAGAGTCCGACGCGCCAGACGTGCACGAGCGGGCCGAGCCAAACCCGACGATGGGGTTATTTCCTACGGTCATGGCCGAAGGCCCCACAGACCAGGTAGCAGCATTCAGGCCCGCGATTCTTGGTATTCGCGGCGGTACCACAATCGTGTCTGTTGGCCTTGCTAGCGCCGCCTTCACCGAAAGCGATCTCTGGGTAATCGGCTGGTGCGTAGTCGTAGTCCTCTACAACGTGTTTCGCATCGTGCGGCCTCTGCGCTACTTCGATGACACAGCCAGCATCGTGCGGGTACTCGGCGAAGTGGCCTTTCACACCATCGCTGTTGCGGCAACCGGCTACTGGGAGTCACCGTTTGTTTTCGCTCTCATAACCGCTGTGATGGTTGCTGGATTCGCCCGAGGTTTCGCTTTTGCCATCAGAGCCAGTATCACGGCGAGTCTCGCTATCGGCTTGCCCTACCTGTTGATGGAAGGTACGGGGGTTCTCCATCTGAGAACCACTGCACAGTGGACCGTAGAGCTAACACTCGTGGCGCTGATCGCCGGCTACGCACGACGAGTAACCGGAGAAGCAGACCGAGCTCATTCCATCGCGCTTGACCGCCTTGGGCGTCTTGCAGATGCCAACACGTTGCTCTATTCGCTGCACCGTGTGGCCCAATCCCTTCCCGCTTCGCTCGACATGGGCGAGGTTCTTGATACGACGATGGGCAGGCTCCGTGACCTGTTCGACTTTGATGGCGCGGTACTTCTCATCCTCGATGACACTGACGGAGCCTGGGTCACCGCAAGATGGGATGGACCAAGACCGGCAAGCACATACCGGACCACCGAACTAGCTGACCCGCTGATCGAGGCTTTGGCCGTGCGCCAGCCGGTGGTTGTATCGGACACCATCAAACATGGTGGAGGTGTCTCAGCAGAGATGGGCTCGGGCCTCTACGCCGCACTTCCAGCACGAGAATCCACGGTGGGCCTGATTGCCCTCGAGCACCGCAAGGCATCGCATTTCACCCATCGAGACGTTGAGCTTCTCAGTGGTTTCGTCGAGCCAGCAGCTCTTGCTATCGACAACGCCCGCTGGTTCAGCAGACTGCGAACGGTGGGAGCAGACGAGGAACGCACCAGGATCGCCCGCGACCTTCACGATCGCATTGGTCAGTCTCTCGCCTATCTCGCATTTGAGCTCGACCGGATCACCAAGGCAAACACACAGGGCAAGCCGGTCGGCGATCATCTTGAACAGCTCCGTGGAGACGTGCGTGGCGTAATTGGCGAAGTGCGAGACACGCTCTATGACCTTCGCACAGACGTAACCGACGCCAAGGACCTAGCGAGCATCCTCAGCGAGTTCCTCGCGCGAGTTGAGCAGCGAAGCTCCCTAGCAACGGAGCTGGTTCTAGACGTGGATGGGCGCCTACCGCTTCTGCAGGAACGGGAGCTGTGGAGAATTGCTCAAGAAGCAATAACCAACGTGGAACGTCACGCCAAGGCGACAAGGGTCTCTGTTCGCTGGAAGACCACCGGAGCCGAGGCGGTGCTCGTGATCAAGGACGACGGCATCGGTTTCCCGGAGTCCAACGCTGGCCGCCTCGACAGCTATGGCATTGTCGGCATGCGTGAGCGAGCCGCTTCCATTGGCGCCACCCTCGAAATCTCTGGATCTCCCGGTCGGGGAACTGTGGTGAAATGCGAGATAACTCCCGTTCCAGCCTCACGATCCAAGCGGTGAGCGTGCCGCTGTGAAAAGATGACCACATAACGCCAACCCTCTAGCTCGAAAGGCCCCAATGGCCATCCGTCTGATGCTCGCAGATGACCATCGCATGTTGCGCGAAGGACTTCGGCGGTCCCTAACCGATGAAGGCCTAGATGTTGTGGCGGAAGCATCAGACGGTGAAGAAGCCGTCCAGGTTGCCAGCACCGTTCTGCCAGATGTGATCTTGATGGACGTGACCATGCCGGAGGTGGATGGCGTAGAGGCAACCCGCCGGATCCATCAGCGTCACCCCGAAATCAGAATCGTGATGCTCACAATGCATGCGGACCAAAGCGTGATCGCAGAGGCTTTACGCGCCGGTGCCTCGGGATATCTGGTTAAAGATTGTTCGATAGAAGAGATCGCAGAGGCGGTACGTCTTGCCGCCAATGAGAACTCCTCTCTGTCGCCAGAACTGGCCAACGCGATGCTGAAGGAGGTGCGCCAACTTGATAGCGGTTCAGGAGAGGTTGATGCTGAACAACTCGTTACCAAACGCGAGATTGAGGTCCTTCAGCTGATTGCCGATGGCTGTTCCACCCCCGAGGTGGCCGAGCAGCTCTACATCAGCCAAAAGACCGTGAAGAATCACTTGGCGAGCATCTACCACAAGCTCGATGCAAGAGACAGAACCCAAGCGGTACTACAGGCCGTGCGAATGGGAATCGTCAGGCTCAACTAGCCGAACCGCCAGACAGCCATCTGGCCCGCTATCTACGGATTGGTAGAAGTTGGGCAGGAGTTGCCGAGCGTCCCGTCGTAGGCGGCTTCGATGCAGTTCTTGGACTTACCAAAGCCGGCATTGTTGCTCGCTCCAAAGAATGAGACCGCTCCAAAGACCACCACTGCGATCAGTGAGAGCAGAAGCGCATACTCAACTAGGCCTGCACCGAATTCCGATTTTTTGGTTGCTGGACGCACTTTGTGGTGGTGGCTCATAGCTTCCTCCCAAGAATCTGAAGAAAGTATCGACAGTTTTCGCCCTGAACTACATAGGCCGTTATGCCCAACGTCACTTGGACTTTGCTGGCACTGCCACAACCCATTTCTTGTTCTCGTACACGACTACCCAACCGTTGTCGGGGTCTTCTAGCCAAGAACTCAAATAGCTGTCGGTGTCCCAGAGCACAGCGGTAGCTCGAGCCTCGCTGAGAACCCTCGAAAAGTCCCCATCTTCGCTGGTCAGCTCGGAGTAGTTCCTGATCAATTCGATCGGATACATGTCTACGCGGTCATCGATATAGGTTCGCACTTCATCGGGACCAAAGCGCATCTCGAAGTAGTTGCCAACGAAATCCCTGGTCACGACCCTCGAATCCGGGCCGAGAAGATCGTTTTGTTGCATCCATTTAGCCGCCTTGACCGGGTAGTCAACCAGATTGGTGTTTGGTTGCCTTACCCCGACACCTACAAGAACTAGAGCAAACACCCCAACAATCATCCGTACTGGCACAAGCTTCGGTGACTTTCGCAAGGACGACACGCTGCCCAAGCCACCAGCTCCGGCGACCATTGCAGGGATGATCACCAGGCTTGCGTGGACGATGTTGCGGGTGCTCTGTAGCGAGATGCCAACAAACAGCACCAAGGGAACGAAGTTGCGCCATTTCCGGGCCCGCAACAGGACCAGACCAACAGCAATGACCGCCTGTAGAGCAAAGAACAGCTCTACTGGCTCTTGCCAGGTAGGGGGCTGCCATTCGACAACCGCAGAGAACGCCTCACGACGTTCAAGCAATTGAAAAGGAAAGGTAAGCAACTTGAGCCCCACTGGACTCGCAATCCCGCCGAGGATTGTGCCCAATGCCGCCCACCCCAGAACCTTGAGCTCAACTGTTGGACGGTCCCTGTCCAAGAACCTACCGAACCCATATGCCACGATCGCGGCGAGACCCAGCGGGAAAGAGCCATGGACATTGACCCACAGCCACATGAGCGGCACCATCCACCGGGGGTCCAACCGGTTCTCAACGGCAAAGATCACCGCTAGTAGCGCAACAAGACTGAAAATGAGGGGCCTCTCCACCCAGGCTCCAGCGCCGATGCCCAACACCGGTACCGCTATTGCGAGCCGGCCAACTAGTCCATCTGCTGGCTCGGTCAACTTCCACACCAGATAGGCGCACAAGCCGCTCAGGATCCCAACCATCAGCCTGATACCGACTAGACCAAAGGTCTGATCGAGCAGCGCGTATATCACGCTCGCTCCCCAACTCTGAACGGTCCAGGGGTGGCCCAGGGCTGTGAATGAGTACGGGTCAGACGTCGGTATGGAACCGGTGTCGAGTATCAGATGTCCGGTAGCGAGGTGTGTGAAGAAGCTGTTGTCATGTAGAGAACTGCTACCAACACGAAACCCCACCGCCGCAAACACAATCCCGACGATTTGGCCGACGCATACGCCGGTGCTGTTCGCCGTATCGTCCTCGTTCGCCTCTGCAGCCTCGCCGACCAAAGCCGACTCGGTTGGCCCATCTGAGCCATTCGAGATAGCCGTTGAGCCGTCAGCGTTGACCACCTCGGGCTGATCGTTTGTCACTCGCCTAGAACGAGTTGGAGATGTTGATGATGGCGGGGCCGATAACTACCACGAACAAAGCGGGGAAGACGCAGAACACCATGGGGATCATCATCTTCACCGGTGCCTTCTGGGCCTTTTCCTGGGCCATCTGGCGACGCTTGATGCGCATTTCATCTGCCTGTGCACGCAGCACTCGTCCAATGGAGAAACCGAAGGTGTCCGCCTGGATGATGGCCAACACGAACGAGCGAAGCTCCGGTACGTCGGCACGCTTTTCCATGGCTCTCATCGCATCGGCTCGACTTGAGCCGGCTCGCACTTCACCGAGCATCCTGGCGAATTCCTGGGTGAGAGCGCCCGGCACCGATGCCACAGTGCGGTCCAAAGCCTGTTCGAAACCAAGACCTGCCTCAACGCTGATCACCAAGAGGTCCAACACGTCAGGCAACATGACCTTGATCTCGGCTTGTCTTTCCTCAACCCTTCGATTGAGCAGGCCGTCAGGCCCCAGCACCAACAACAGGACCAGCAATAGCGCCAGAACCAGGGCCATCATCCCCGACATTGCGAGCACGACGAACACCAAGATGAGAGCCACTGGCACGAGTGCTACGCCGATCACCTTGATGGCGATAAAGCGGTCCACCGCATCAGGCGAGTTGATACCTGCTGCGAGAAGACGCCCACGAACCTTGGTCGAGTAACCATCAGGAGTGAACCGCTTACCCAGCTCCACCAGGCGTTCCATCAGTGGCGCAACAGTTCGTTGCGACATTGGCTTCAACAGCTCTTGGTCCCGGACGTTCTGGACCTCGTAGTCCTCTAGCTGACGCAGAGAGGCTCTGACCGTTGCCTTCTCGTCTGCGCCAGACGCAACGATCCAGATGATCAATCCGATCGCGCCTGCAAGCAGTAGGAGAGGAAACATGAGTGAAATATCCATTTATCTGTCTCCTCAGATCTTGATGTTGATGATCTTTTTCATCCAGGCAAAACCAATGAGCCCGGATATTAAGGCCACGAGTAGAAGGAAGTTGCCCATGCCTGTTTCGGCCAAGGGTGCCATGTACTCAGGATTGGACATCCACATGAACGCACCAAGGCCGACGGGCAACAGGCCCAGGATCATGGCCGAGAGCTTGCCCTCAGCGGTCAGCGCAGAGATGTCACGGCGCAGACGCTCGCGATGGATCATCGTGTCTGCAACGGTCATCAGCAGTTCGGAAAGATTTCCGCCCACCTCTCGTTGAATCCTGATGGCCATCACAGCCCAAGCAAAGTCCGCGCTGTCCATGCGCTCGGCAACTGCTTCCATAGCGTCTTCCACCTCACGACCAAGGCGGGCCTCGGTGATCACACGGCGGAGCTCTTGTCCCATCGGCTCGCCAACTTCCTTCGAGACCGCCTCAACACCCTGCAGCAGGGAGTAGCCAGCTCGAAGCGAACCCGACAACAGTTGAAGGGTGTCTGGAAGCAAACTCTGGAACTTCTTTGCACGGCGGCTGGCCATGAAGTTGACCACTGCAGGAGGAATCAACACGGACAGAACCACGATGATGACACCGGGGATAAGCCCACCGAGGAAGAACCCGACAAGAGCAAGCAGGATTACTCCCACTCCGAAGAAGAACATTGCTTCGGCAGCTCTAAGTGGAAGGTTGGCTCGTTCCAGTGCCCCTTCCACCTTGGTCAAGAAGCCCTGACGCTCGGCAAATTCCTCGGTCATCTCAACGGCACGTTGAAGAATGGCGGTCTGAGCGAGTGCGCCATCTGTTTCAGTACTTTGAACCGGGCCGTCGCTGTAGGGGCTCAGCACCGCACTCAGGCTGTCATCCGACTTGGTTATGAGCAGGCCGATTGAATAGGCGCCCAGGCCTACAGCAAGCCCTACGAGTACAAGCGCCAACGCTCCACCAGCCGCTCCCCTCAAGAACGCTGGACCAAATGGTTTGGGCGGAGGGATTACCTCTCCGGCTGCAGCACCTTGGACCTGAGCGCCCGCAACATAGGACGCCTGACGTTCAATGGCGCCAACAGCAACGCTGACATCTACTTGGCCCTGGGTTTCTCTCGACTCATAGGTGGCTACGAACTGGCTCTGGGTGGTGGACGCAACGTCCTTCACCGCTTGGCTGACCTCAGTCCCCTTGGTTGCCTTGAAAGCTGCGCCACCGGTGCGATCCATGATCTGCGAGAACGCCGAGGTCTCGGTTCCACCATCGTGATCTATCTCAACGGTGAAGAAGGCGGCTCCCGAATTGATCACCGTTGCTCGTGCAGCTTCGGCGTTAACAGAACCAGCGTCGTTCTTGCTGTCTGAGATGACAACGATGTTCGGCTGAAGATCGGGACGACTGCCAAAGAGCGTCGCCGCTTTCTTCACACCTTCCCAGAGTGCGGCTTTGCCGTCCTCTGGTACGACCATCTCGTCAAGTGCCTCGTTGAGCTGCGCTTGGTCACTGGTAAATGGAGATTCGACCACGACCGCGTCGCTGAACGACACGATGGCTGCCTCATCGCCTTTGGGAATACGTGAGAAGACGTCTGAGAGACCCTTCTTCACCTCGGTGATTACACCGTCGCGCTCCATCGACGCCGAAAGATCAACCACATAGACAGTGGCGAGTGACCTTCCCCTACCTTCTGCCTGGATTGGCGACAGATCATTGACCTTCATCAGTTCGCCGTTCTCACGAATAGCCAACTGCTTGAGATCATCGGGCGAGCCCGTGTAGAGGAAGGTGATCGCTACCGCTTTACGGTTTGTGGCATCCACAGAGCGCACAGCGAGCATGTTGTCGTCGGCCTGGCCGCTCGCTGCAAACGGGAACAACAGCGCACCTAGACATGCGCTCAAGAAGGCAACTGCTAGGGCCAGGCGACCCCGCCGAGGCATCACCATGCCCCTGCGGCGCGCTTGGCGAACGCCTCAGGCACGAAGACTTCTGGCCCAAGGCGAATCCCCTGGTCCTCAAGCTTCTCAGCAAACTTGGGTCTAACCCCTGTGGCCTTGAGGTGGCCGCGGTATCTGCCGTGCTCGTCCACACCCATACCGAAGTCGAACAAGAAGATGTCCTGGAGTGTGATCACATCACCTTCCATGCCTTGGACCTCGCTGATATGGGTGATGCGGCGGGTACCGTCACGAAGACGGGTGAGCTGCACAATGCAGTCGATTGCCGATGCTGTCTGCTCTCGAATAGCTCGCACCGGAAGATCGAAGCCGGCCATCAGCACCAGGGTCTCTAGACGAGACAACGTATCCCTCGGCGAGTTGGCGTGAACCGTGGTGATCGAGCCGTCGTGACCGGTGTTCATGGCCTGGAGCATGTCGAGCGCTTCTCCCGCACGACACTCACCAACCACGATGCGGTCGGGGCGCATACGCAAGGTGTTCTTCACAAGGTCACGGATGGTGACTTGGCCCTTGCCCTCAATGTTCGGTGGGCGTGCCTCGAGCGAAAGCACGTGCTCCTGGTGAAGCTGGAGCTCCTTCGCGTCCTCAACGGTGATGATGCGTTCGTCTGCGGGAATGAACGAGGACAAGACGTTCAAAGTGGTGGTCTTACCGGTACCGGTACCGCCGGACACCAAGATGTTGAGCTTTCCAACCACCATCGCCTGCAAGAAGCGCGCTGAGGCAGCGTTGAGGGTCCCGAAGCGGATCAGATCGTCGATCTGATAGGGGTCAACCGCGAACTTACGAACCGTGAGAAAGGGGCCCCCGATGGCGAGGGGATGGATGACCGCATTTACACGAGAACCATCGGGCAAGCGGGCGTCGCACAATGGCGAGGCCTCATCGATTCGACGTCCCACCTGACCCACGATCTTGTCGATGATGCGACGTAGGTGTGTTTCGTCAACAAAGGTCACCGGCGCCTTTTCGATCTTGCCGTTCTTTTCGACGAAGACCGATGCTGGACCATTGACCATGACTTCGGTGATGTCCGGGTCCTTGAGCAGTCGATCAATTGGCCCATAGCCCAAGATGTCATCGGAGACGTCCTGGATGAGCTGCGCCTTGTCTGCTGCTGACAGCGGGGCTCGCTCCTGGGCCAGTGCGGCCTGAAGTTGCTCCTGCACCCGACGTCGAAGATCGTCCTCGGAAAGTCTCTTGTCGTAGAGCACCGGGCCGAGTTCATCGATCAGGTGATGATGAATCTTCTGGCGAAGCTCATCAAGCACAGGGTCACGCCTGTGACCCTTCGGCCCTAGAGGCCCGCCTGGCGACGAAGGCGAGGAGCCCGCCGCATTGCCCTGCTGTTCATGAAGTCGCTTGTATAGGGACACGTGGACCTATCGGCCGATGATGTCCATGGTTGAGCGATCTGGGAAACCCGACCCAACCTTTAGTATTCAGATGAGCTTCAGCGCCAGCCGCGACGCTTGGGAGCGGCGGCCTCATTGGAGGGAATGAACAGATCCGCGAGTTGCTCAAGGCTGCGGGCAATGGCGCTACGAGGCGCATCTATCACCACAGGCATACCCTTGTTGACCGATTGTGGCACGATCACATCTGAGGGCAACAGCGCGTCTGCTTTGATCTGAAGGGTCCGCTCCACTTCGCTTACTTCAAGTTTCACCTTGGAGTTGGCGCGGTTGAGAACGAGACGAACCTTTTCCATCGGCGTATTCAACATACGCAAGGTCTGAAGCCCGATCTTCACGTTCTTGATATTGGGGATGTCCATCCCTGCTACCAACAACACGTCGTCGCTCTCCTCGATGAGACCGAGCACAACTTCGTTGAAGTAGGCGGGCGTATCTATCACGACGTAGCTACAGAAACTGCGAAGCAGGTTGACGATCTCATTTACCTGCTCGGCCACGATCTGGTCGGCGAAGGCCGGCTCAAGTGGAGCGGGCAGAACCTTCAACCCAGAAGGCTGGTGAGTAGATAGAAGGCTCTCCAAGAAACCTTGATCCAGACGCTCAAAAGAACCTACGGCATCCACGATCGTGTGCTGAGGAGCAAGCTTCAACATGACTGCGATGTCGCCAAACTGAAGGTCCGCGTCCACCAACGCCACTGTCCCCTCGGAACGCTGGGCTAGCAGCACCGCGAGGTTGGTAGCGATCATGGACTTACCGGCGCCACCCTTGGTGGAAAACACGGTGATCACTCGACCACCCTCTGCCGGGTCTCCCTCTGCCCCTGGGGTCACTCCCGGGGCGGACACCATTGGTGCTGAAGGTTGAAGGGTCTGCGTAACCCGGCGCACAGCCTCGTTCAATTGACCGGTGTCCACCGGAGCGGCCACCACATCACGAACACCTGAGCGCATTGCCTGCTGGAAGACCTCTGCGGAGAGATCATCCGTAATCAGAATGGCTCCGATGTCTCCACGGCGCGCAAGCATGTCCTCGGCGCCGGTGGCACCAACAACACATGAAGGCCCAAGAACCAGCAGGAACGATTGCTTGTAGCGAGCCTCGATGCCCTCAAGACTGTCCACTGGCACAGCACGCTCACCGAGTTGCATTGCCAAGCGGCTGCGAATTGATGGATCTGCCTCCACCACCACGATGGGTGTTGCGGAGTCTGGGGACGATGAGGACAAGGAGGTCATATCCCTTGGTGGTTTGGGTGCTGACCCAACTGGCGGATCTTCCGCCCAAAGGTACTCACTCATGGCAACTGAAACCTTGCTGATGGAATCTGGGAAGTAGCAATGCTAGTCGTTACCCCGGGCGCCAGTAGGGCCGTAAGGGGTAAGGATCTGCGGATTCTCTGCTGGTGGCGGTGAAATCTCGATCTCACCGGTCGGCTTGGGCTCGAAGTCCTTGGACACCAAGCTGAAGTAAATGCTCTCGGGCGGCAGAGATGCGAGGATCTGCGTGGCCTGCACCGGCAGCAACAATGTGATCTGAGTGGAGCTCGCAACTGGTGCTGCGGCACCCTCGGCTGGAGGAGGGGTGGCGCCTGCTTGCTCCACCGAGGTGGTGCCCACGAAGAGCACCTGGGCCTTCTGGTACACGTAGCGTGCTTGTGGGTCCGAGACCGTGGCTGCGGGCTGCTCACCATCATCGGTGGGTGTCGACCCAGCAGCACCGGATACCGCCGTAGCGAATGACTTGACCAGTACGTTCACATAATCGCCGGGAGCAATTAGCCCAGCTACTGCATTGTCGGAGCTAGCGGTGACAGTAAAGGTGGTCATGTCCACGTTGCGGACCTTGGTGATCTTGTCCGCTGCAGAAACTATGGCGTCGGGATCTCCAGCAGCGACGAACATGTCCGCTACTACAACCTGGTTGGGAACCAGATCGGTACGGGCCACCTGACCAGCAATATCATCAAGACTTTCGATGGCATTGGCTGGCTTGAACTTGCGAGGAATCTGCTCCTCGACGATTGCCTGCATCGCCAAGTTGCCCGGCGTGCCACGCGCAATCTGGGTATCTACGAGATAGACCTTTACCCGCTCTGCGTCGCTGTATGCCTCGTCTTGGATGCCCTTGGTGTAGTTCCACACCAAGAAAGCCGCGAGGATACCTACGACTACTGCTGCGATAAGGATGAGCGTCCGGCGTTGACTCACCGCGTGACCCCTTGGGATGTGAGGGCTCCTGATGGAGCAGTTTCGACCCTTACCTGTCGGCCGCTTGTGTGGCCCTTGCAAGGGTTTCAAACCGATTTCTGAACCATTTGGCCCAAATGGGTCCTACCGCTGACGCGCCGGTGCCCCGCACAAGGCGGGGCACCGACTCTCAACTGTGTTGAAAACTAAGGCTTCTATGCCTCTTCGACGGCCACAGCGGTCGCATCTGCGGCTGATTCGTCAGTAGCAGCAATCTCAGCGGAGGGGCCAGCAACAAGGGCCTCTGGGTGCTCGGCGTAGTACTCAGCCCATGCCTCTTGTGCCTCAGATGTCTCGCCACCGATGAAGTTGCCCTCATCGTCATAGGCGTGCTCACCGAAGTGCTCCTGGTACTCGGCGGACACGGTGCCACCCTCAGCAGCCTGCTTGATGGAGAGGCTGATTCGGCGACGCTGAAGGTCGAGGTCGATGATCTTGACCCACAATTCCTCACCAGGGGTGACCACCTGCTCTGGGAGATCCACATGGTGTGCGGACATCTCCGAGATGTGGACCAGACCTTCGATGCCGTCTCCAACCTGGACAAACGAACCGAATGGCACCAGCTTGGTGACACGGCCGTATACGAGTTCGCCCACACGGTGACCGGAAGCGAACTCCTGCCATGGATCTTGCTGAGTGGCTTTGAGCGAGAGGCTGATGCGCTCGCGATCGAGATCCACCTCGAGCACCTGCACGGTGATCTCGTCGCCAACCTGCACCACAGAACCGGGATGGTCGACATGCTTCCAGGACAGCTCTGAAACGTGAACAAGTCCGTCCATGCCACCAAGGTCCACGAAGGCACCGAAGTTGACGACGCTCGAAACCACGCCGGAGCGGATCTCGCCGGGCTTGAGGTTGTCCAAGAACTCTTCGCGCTGTTCCTTCTGGGTCTCCTCCAACCAGGCACGGCGGCTGAGCACAACGTTGTTACGGTTCTTGTCGAGCTCGATGATCTTGGCTTCGAGCGAACGGCCCACGTAAGGAGCGAGGTCACGCACACGGCGCAGCTCCACGAGAGAAGCGGGAAGGAAGCCACGAAGACCGATGTCGATGATGAGGCCGCCCTTGACAACTTCGATCACCGGACCGGAGACAACTCCGTCCTCTTCCTTCTTCTTTTCGATGTCGCCCCAGGCACGCTCGTACTGTGCGCGCTTCTTGGAGAGGACCAGACGACCGTCCTTGTCCTCCTTGGTGAGCACAAGAGCCTCGATGACCTCGCCCAGCGACACGACCTCGGAAGGATCCACAACGTTGCGGATACTCAACTCACGGCTCGGGATAACGCCTTCTGACTTGTAGCCGATGTCGAGGAGAACCTCGTCCTTGTCGACCTTGACGACTGTTCCCTCAACAATCTGGCTGTCTTCAACGCTGACCATGGTGCCGTCGATGGCATCTTCGAAGCTGCCTTCGAGGTCATTGGCGATGATCTGGCGTGGGACGTAGGTGTCTTCGGCGGGTGGGGTGAGGGTTGTGTCGGACAAGGGTTTACTTCTCTCGGGCGGACAGGGTGTCGATGGATAGGAACCTCCGGGCGCGACAGTGCGCACAGAGAACTCAAAGAGTAACACCGGCCCCTCGCCCCCATGAATTCCACCTCACGGTGTGAAGCCAAGCTATCAGGGGCGTTGAGCCACCAGAAGGAACTCCTCGGAATCGACGCTGGGAACCTCGCGTCCGTATCGCCCTGGCGTCACAGACCAGATGTCGATTGGTTTCAAGCCCGCTTGAACAGAAAGAAGACGTAGCTCCCGAGGTGTGAAGCATGTGGTCCACAGGTTTGCTTCGGTGTCATTTCCTGCCTCGTCCTTGAGCGTGGTCACCTCGTGGTTGACTCCGCGAAGCGCATCGAACTCGGAGCCCATTGCTTCGATGTGGCGTACCTGGAAGTAGGCGCTGAAGGCGCTCACCGCGCATTTGGAGCCCGGCTTCAGGGCTCGGGCAATACCGTTCAGCACTTCGCCGTCTGGGTCGAGCGGTGCATTGTCAGCATCTTGGCCACCTGCAGCTAGGCCAAAGGCTCCCTGGCACAGCGAGATCACGGCATCGAACTCCGCCTCAAAACTCAGGTGCCGTGCATCGCATCGTTCAAAGGTCGCCAGGTCTGGACCATGGGCCTTGGCAATATCGATGAAACGTTCACTGATGTCCACCCCGTGGACCTCTATACCCAACTCAGCCAGTTCATATGCATGGCGGCCGGGTCCACAACCAACGTCGAGCACCCGCATGCCCGGCTCCAATTCGAGTTCCTCCACCAGGAACCTCACCTCCTGTTTCGTTCCTTTGGTGAACGAGTAGCGCAGGTACGCCGAACCGAGGTGGTCGGCCAGGTCTTCGAACCAATGATCACGCTCTGGATTGCTCACGTGAGCCAGCTTTGCAGTTGGAGGGGGCTAGGACCGCTGGGTAAAGGTCAATCGGGTTGTAGGACCTTCAAGTTCAGTAGCGTCCGGATCCCACACATAGCCCTGCGGATGGTCAAATCCCTCCAATGCGTCAACCTCGGATGGCGCGCTCTGTGCCAACCAGCGAACGAGCGAACCCTTGAGCAGTTTGTTCCAGTGGTTCACCGTCTTGCCCTGCGAGTCCACGAAGCGGACCGTCACTCGTTGCTCGGGTGCCAACTTGGACCAGTCCACGCTCGCGCTGTGTTCGATCGGCAACAGGTCCCAAACCAACGCAGCATCCACACGAGCCACCAACGCCTTGGTCACGTGCGGTCTCCACCAGGTGGACAACTTGCCGAGCGGAGCAACGCTCGCGGACATCTTCATTCTGTAGGCGGGAATGGGATCCGTTGGAGCTACGAGACCCCAGAGCCCCGACACGATCAAAGTGTCGCGGTTCAATCGTTCTAGAGCTTGCGACTCCAGCGAAGCAGCGTCTAGTTCCTTGTAGAGCACTCCCACATACCGCTCGATGGCGGCCATGGTAGGTCCGAGTTTTTGGCCTTGACGGGGACCGATCGCCCTCAGAACCTCTTGTCGACGTCTGTCCAACTCCGCTATCGCCATGGTGCCGGCTCGCCAGCTCGCCATAGTTCCACCTTGTGCCTTGGCTTCTGACGGAGGAATCAGAATCAGCGTTGAACCACCCATGAGCCCGACCATACCCACCGGCCTGCAACCCGAAGGAGTTCACGTCCTACGATCATCGAATGGCCACCTCTGACGCTGAGACCTCCACACCAAGCTCCTCGGCCGCCGCCCAAGGACTCCCCGAAGGCGAGGAGAAGGTGGCAGCCGTGCGTTCGATGTTTGACGCCATCGCACCTCGCTATGACCTCGTCAACCGGCTGATGACGTTTCGGATGGATGTGGGTTGGCGAAACAAGGCCATCAAATCACTGCGCCTCCACCCCGGCTCAACTGTGCTGGATCTGGCCTGCGGCACCGGCGACATGTGCCGAGGGCTTCAAGATGCCGGGCTTTCACCAGTAGGCATGGATCTGTCGTTCGGCATGCTTGAAGCAGCTAGGACCACAGCGCCCCTAGTTGAGGCCGATGCTCTCGCTCTTCCGGTTCCAGATGGCCAGGTGGATGGCGTGACCTGCGGGTTCGCCCTTCGGAACTTCCGTGAGCTCGGACCGTTCTTCGACGAGCTCGGCCGCGTTGTTCGCTCTGGAGGACGGGTTGCGTTGCTAGATGTTGCCGAACCCGAGAACCCGGTATTGAAGTGGGGCCACGGCATCTACTTCGGAAAAGTTGTTCCCAAAATTGGCGGACTTCTGTCCGACGGATCGGCCTACGCCTATCTACCCAAGTCCCTGGCCTATCTTCCAGAACCCGAAGAGATGCTTGAGAGGCTCGCTCAGGCAGGTTTTGCAGACGTTCGCCGG
>JAGQSI010000159.1 GCA_020439605.1 Acidimicrobiales bacterium
CTTCACGGGGATCCCGAGTTCTGACTGAATGGCAAACACGATGCCACCTTTGGCTGACCCATCGAGTTTGGTCAGCACCACACCGGTCACCTCGGTGGCTTCGGTGAACTGCCTCGCCTGCACCAAACCGTTCTGTCCGGTGGTTGCGTCGATAACCAACAGAACCTCGGTTACATGGCCGGGATCTCGGTCCGCCACACGACGCACCTTCTTCAGTTCTTCCATGAGATTGCTCTTGGTGTGCAAGCGTCCGGCGGTGTCTGCGAGTACGAGCTCTGCGTTCTTAGATGCTGCGGACTCGATTGCGTCGAAGATGATCGCGCTTGGATCTCCACCTTCTGCGCCTCTAACAAACTCGGCGCCCGCTCGCTGCGCCCACGTGCCCAACTGTTCTGCCGCAGCTGCTCGGAACGTATCGCCCGCAGCCAACACGATATGGCGGCCCTCGTCGCCGTGACGTTTGGCCAACTTGCCAATGGTCGTGGTCTTGCCCACACCATTGACCCCGACAAACAGCCAGACATTGGTCTTGCCCTCGTCTATGCGAAGCGAGCGGTCCGCCCCAGCGAGGCGACCTTTCATCTCCGCCTTGAGGGCCTCGACCAGCTCTTCGCCTGTTTCGAGACCTTCGGCTTTCACCTGAGCCTGGAGATGTTCGAGCAGCTCTGTGGCGGGGCCGATGCCCAGATCAGCTCGGATCAGGGCCTCCTCCAGATCGTCCCAGGTGTCTTGGTCGATCTTGGAACGACCGAGAAAGCCAGCGAACGTTGAGCGAGCCTTGGCGAGACGGTCCTTGAACGAGGGCCGCTTGGCCGGTTCCTTGTCAACAGGAACCTCGACCGCGGGGACCTCAGCGACTGGCGTTTCGTCACCTGGTACCCGAGTATCGGCCGGCTCACCAACCCCCGGCCTCTCTATGACAGCAAGATCACCGTCTGCGCTCGGCTTGGTCCCATCACCTCGTTCTTCTGCGGGAGGAACCTTGAGGGTGGGGGCTTTGCGTGGCGGCTCCAGCTCCACCCCGCCCGAGCGGCGGGTGCTGATGAACGCAGCGCCGGCAATGACAACCAGCACCAGGGCGATGAGAATTAGGAATACGGGCTCCATGACGGCAGCGATCCTACCGACGACAGCTCAGTCAGAAGGAGACGTACCCAAGACGATCTTCAGATCAAGTTCCTCACCGTCGCGAAGCACGCTCACCCGGACCTCGTCGCCGGGGCGGCTGGTGCGGATCGCAGCAGCTAGATCGATCATTGACGAAACCTGGTTTCCGTTGACGCCAACCACTACATCATCTGCGCTCAACCCGGCTTGGGCTGCTGGCGATCCGGCCTGCACCGAGGTGATTGCCGCGCCCACACGGTTACCTGTGGCATCAGCTCCCTCAACTCCGAGGAACCCACCAGCGGTTGACTCCCCCGCCACGATGGCGTCCGCGACCGGCTTTGCAAGGTCGATCGGAATGGCGAAACCAACCCCAACGTTTCCGGTTGATCCACTTCCGCCGGTGATGATCGAGTCATTGATGCCGATGATGCGACCTTGCCGATCGGCTAGCGCTCCGCCCGAGTTACCGGAGTTGATCGGGGCGTCGGTCTGGATTGCTGGAATGAAACCACCGGGAGTTTCAGCGGTACGGCCCACTGCGCTCACGATGCCCGCTGTCACAGTCTGGTCGAGTCCGAAGGGGCTACCAATGGCAATGGCACTCTGACCAACCACAACATCGGCCCCAGTGCCAAGGGCGGCAACCGCCATTGACGCTGGCGGATCAATCTTCACTACCGCCACATCTGTTGAAGCGTCCCCGCCGAGGACCTCGCCAACGAGTCGAGATCCATCGGCCATGCGAACCTGTACCTGGCTCGCACCGTTGATCACATGGTCTGCGGTCATGATCAGACCAGATTCGTCATAGACGAAACCGGAACCGAGTCCGCTTTGGGTCTCGATCTGAACTACAGCGGGGCTGAGCGCGGCTGCCACTTCGGCGACAGGTTCAAGCGAGTCCGCATCCACTGGGCCAGCCACCGTCGGCGTGGTTCTTGACGCAGTAGACCCAGCAGAGCTGCTGGTGTTGTTTCCCTGATCTGTCAGTACGGCACCGGTTACTCCGCCTGCAGTGCCTGCAACAAGGGCGGTCGCCACAATCAGTGCACCTATTCGAGCGCGTGCACCTTTGCGTGAGGTGCCCGTAGTGGTTGGGCCAGATGGTGTGCCATTGGCGCCCGTGGCGAATGGGTCGGAATGCGGGGTCGGGGCGAATGGACCAGAAGTCGGGTTCGGCGAACCAAACGGCTGACCAGAAGTCGGGTTCGGCGAATCAAACGGCGGGCCAGATGGCGAACCAAACGGCTGACCCAGTGGCGGGCCGGTTGGTGGACCAAGAGGGTGACCCAGTGGCGGGCCAGTTGGTGGACCTTGCGGCGGTCCTAGCGTCGGCCCTGTTGGCGCACTCTGAGGCGGGCTCTGCGGTGGAGCAGGTGGCGCACTCTGAGGCGGGCTCTGCGGTGGAGCAGGTGGCGCACTCTGAGGCGGGCTCTGCGGTGGAGCAGGTGGCCCAACGGGAGGCCAGACATTGGTGGGCACCTGATAGGAAGCCGTCTCATCGGCGGGCGGAGGCGCATCGCTGCTTTGGAACGAAGGCGATGACTCGTCTGCAACGGGAGGGTGGGGAGCCCACGGTTGATTGAGGTCTTGAGTGTCAGACATTGACGCTCCTTTCGCTCATGAACCTACGAGTAGAGATCTAAAGAACAGCGAAACATCAGCTGGAAGTTTCCTGTGAATCTTCTTGAGGAAATCTCAATGTGAACACCGATCCGTGCTCCACAGTGGGCGCAACCTCAGCGGAGCCACCGTGGTCTGCCACGATCTGCGCCACGATCGCTAGACCAAGCCCACTGCGACCTTGAGCGCGAGCTTCCTGCTTATCGCCACGCCAGAAGCGATCGAACACGTGTGGTCGGTCCTCGTCTGAAATGCCCGGGCCTTCGTCGGTGACTCGCACGCACGCCTCGCCCCCTTCGATGCTCGTGCCTATCCAGATCCTGGTCCTTTCTGGGGCCAGTCGAACGGCGTTGGCCACCAGATTTGCCACGGCCTGTCTCAACGCGAGGCGGTCCCCTGCAACACTCGGATTGCCCTCGATGGACACGATCAAATTCAGATTGCGGGTTGAGCCAACCGCTTGGAACTCGTCTGCCACGTCCACCACAAGGTCCCCCAGCGCCACCGGGGCCACCTCACGAGCCGGTGCACCGAGGCGGGCATAGACCAACAAATCATCCACCAGCCTCGACATCCGAGTGGCCGACGCCGCCACCAGCTCCCCCACCCTGCGCAACTCCGCTGGATCTTGATCGGGGTCAGCCAACGCAACCTCGATGTTTGTTCGCATCACAGCGAGAGGGTTACGCAGCTCATGCGACGCCTCTTGGATGAAGCGCTGTTGACCAGCAAACGCCTCGTCGAGGCGGCGGAGCATCTCGTCGAAAGTGTCCGCTAGCTCCTTGAGTTCATCTGGTGGCCCTCGCAGCGAGATCCGCCGTGACAGATCCGTGGCCCCGATCTCTCGGGCCGTAGCGGTTATTCGACCGATCGGACCCAGAACTCGACCGGCCACGAACCATCCGATGATCATGCTGGAGAGAAACAATGCCCCGAGCGCCACAATCGAGTAGGTGCGCAGCAGCGAAAGAGCGCGAGCATTGGCCAGCGCCTCCACGGTGCGATTGCTCGCTCTGATCTCAGTGGGCGTCAACACCACGCCGCCGGGCACTCTTTCGATCGTTGCCACCTGATAGGTGCGATAGAGGCTCTCATCGTGTAGCCGACTAGCCAAGACCCCATAGAGACCAGCGACCATGAACGCTGCTAGTCCGAACAGCATCACCGAGTAGAGCGCCGTCAATCGGAATCGGATGGACCCGAGCCAGTCCGGTAGCGCGTCAGCCACTCGCAGCGCACCACGCGCTGGCATCGACATTTCTTCATCTACCCCGCCGGTGATCGCGCCCGTCTCTTCGTTGTTGAGCGAACCCACGGCTGCAGCCCGGCCCGAATCTGACCCACCGAACGGCCCCGTCTGATCCTGTGACGACCCCCTCTGATCCAAGGTCGGATCCGGCGTCGGGTCAACCATCGCCGGCCACCGACAAAACGTCAGATCGCAAACGGTATCCGGCGCCAATGAGCGTCTCGATCGGCGCCTCGACGTCGCTAGGTGACGTGAGCTTTCGTCGAAGCGTCCCGACGGTCACCCGCACGGTATTGGTCATCGGGTCGGCGTTCTCATCCCAAACATGTTCGAGCAGGCGTTCCTGGCTGAGGACCTCGCCGCAATAGGTCATGAAATATCGAAGCAGCGCAAATTCCTTGGCGGTCAACTCAAGAAGTTGCCCAGCTCTGGTGGCTTCGAAACGCGCTGTGTCGAGCTCCAGGTCTCCAATGCGCAATATCGAGCCGCTTCGCCCAGCATCTCGACGCATCAAGGTTCTCACTCTCGCAGACAGTTCCGAGAAGGCAAACGGTTTGACGAGATAGTCGTCTGCGCCGTGATCAAG